>CAMYYF010000107.1:0-5127 GCA_947303375.1 uncultured Lachnospiraceae bacterium | reverse complement strand
ATAGAAAAGAGTCCGGAATATATTCCGGACTCTTTATTTCTCTGTAAGCCTTTATTGTTCCAGTATATCCGCGATTCTCTTGCTCGCAAATCCGTCTCCGTAGGGATTTGACGCCGTGCTCATTTTGGAATACTCCAAAGGATTATCCAGGAGCAGACTGAAAGCGTTGTAAATCGTATCTTCATCGGTTCCGACAAGCTTGAGTGTTCCGGCTTTGATACCTTCCGGACGTTCTGTCGTATCACGCATTACAAGTACCGGCTTTCCGAGTGAAGGTGCTTCCTCCTGAATTCCGCCGGAATCGGTAAGAATCATATAGCTTCTTTTCATAAAATTATGAAAATCATAAACATCAAGAGGCTCTATTATCTTGATCTGCTTATCATCCCCAAAAACCTTGTCTGCCGTAGCTCTTACCACGGGATTCATATGTATGGGGTAAATTGCCGTTACATCATCATGTTCATCAATCACTCTCTTGATTGCCTTAAACATATTCTCCATCGGCTCTCCGAGATTTTCTCTTCTGTGAGCCGTTATCAAAATCATTCTTTTTCCGTCGGTTTCATTCAGGATTTCATTGGAATAATCATCGCGTACCGTGGTTTTTAAAGCATCGATTGCAGTGTTTCCGGTAACATATATTTTCTCGGAATTCTTGCCTTCTTTAATCAGATTGGATTTGGCCGTTTCCGTCGGAGCAAAATTGTATTCGGCGATAATACCTACTGCCTGACGGTTAAATTCTTCAGGATAGGGACTGTAGATATTGTAAGTTCTGAGCCCGGCCTCGACATGTCCGACCGGAATCTGCTTATAAAAGCAAGCCAGAGTTGTCGTAAATGTCGTAGATGTATCTCCGTGAACGAGCACCACATCAGGTTTTACTTCATCAAGCACTTCGTTTATCTTAAGAAGGATATTGGTCGTAACATCGAAAAGCGTCTGCTTATCTTTCATAATCGACAATTCATAATCCGGAACGACATCAAATATATCCAGTACCTGTTTGAGCATTTCTCTGTGCTGTCCCGTTGTGCAAACCACAGTTTCGATATTTTTTCTGGTCTTAAGTTCCTTTACTAAAGGGCACATTTTAATAGCCTCCGGCCTTGTACCGAAAACCAACATAACTTTTTTCATTTTTTTCACCATCCTTACTCCGTTTCCACTTCCTTATGTTCCGTTTTGACCCATCCTTTTCGTCCTACAAGCTGCCTTAAGACCGCAGTTACAGATGCCGGAATCTGCATCAGATTATATATGGGCATAAAAAACGAAGCCAGGATAGTGTTTAGTAATCCTATTTCCGTATCTTTCTTGTATCTGAAGCAAAAAACAAATCCGGGTGCATATACGAGTACAAGAATTATAATTGCCAGAATTGCATTTTCGTACCAGCTCAGGCCGTAGAGGATATTTATCATTCCTTCCGGTGAAGACATAAACATCGTCAAAAACCAGCAGAAAAGCAATACTGCAAGCGATATAAAACTCACAAAAGGAATGAAGAGAAAATAGATAAGCTCAATCTTTCCCGATAATGACAAATACCTTGATCTTGCAATCTGAAAAAGATATTTCATACTTTGCAGACCGCCTTGTGCCCATCTGGTTCTCTGCTTGACAAATTTTCTGTAATTCGTAACACCCTGCTGATATACTCTCTCATCCTGGATAAGCCTGGTTCTCCAGCCCCTTAAAAGAAGTCTGAGTGAAAAATCGAAATCTTCAAGAAGACAATCGCTCCAGGGTTCGTCTCCAAGATCCATCATCGCGGTAAGCCTTGAAAACTGACCGTTTCCGGCTGCTCCGACTGTTCCGGTATATTCACGAACATTCTGCATCATATTGATACAGCTGAAAAATTCGATGTCCTGCATTAAAGGAAGAATACTGTCTCTCGTGGAAGTTCCTATCCTTACTCTCGCCTGCAGCATAGCGCAGTTCGGTTCATCGTTCATTATCGTCGCTACCTTTTGAAGAAGCGATTTTTGAACATAAGTATCCGCATCAAAAACTCCGACATAAACTCTTGCCGGATTGAGATTGTTTTCCTTTGTGTAATCCACTATATATCTGTATGCATGATTCAGGGCGCGTCCTTTTCCCTGCTGTGCATTGGGTTTCTTCCTCTCCACAATCAAAAGCCTCTCATCTTTGATGCTTTTTAAGATTTCAAGTGTTCTGTCACTTGAAGCGTCATCGATTGCAAGGATTCTCAGATTCGGTATATTATGTCCCAACAGATTTCTTATCGTTGCTTCACATACATTTTCCTCGTTCATACAGGGTATTATCAGGAAAATATTACATTCTTCGAAGGCCTCATCGTTCGGAACATAGTCCTTTCCCGTATGAAGTACCTTCGGGAAAGCCCACAGGATGCTGACCCATATAAAATAAACAGCATTTACGATACATGCCAGTATAAAAAACACTTCAGTTGCTATTGCCATATCTACTCTCGTCCTATTCTTCTTGTTTATTTTCCGAATTACTCATTTTTTCTTCAAATTTCTTTTTTCGGTTTTTATATACCATATATCTTATATAAAATACCGTTGTACCGAATATCATCGCCAAAACCATAAATGTTATCGGAACAATATGATTTAGTCTTCCATCCAGCAGTGCTCTTAAAAGATTCATGATGCCTTCCTCTTATCTTTCTTAAACAAAAACAGTCTGATTCCCAGAATTACCCCGCATATTACCGATAAATCAAGTGTGATAAACGGCAAAAGCCAAAAGAAATAATCAAAAAATAAATTTGTATCCATCATATTTTTACAAGCTCCTTTTTCTTTCCTATTTTTTTAAATACGCTCATAACCAGATCAGTAACCGCTTTCAGTATGATTGCCGTGATCAACGACAATATCAGAGCGACTCTTATTCCCATGACCGGAATCATATCAGCCACATTGAACGGATTGGGTCCCATTATGAAAAGATGATGTACTATGAACAGCGGAAACGTATAATCCGATGCTGTCTTAATAAAATTCTTCATACCCAGATAATCGCCTTTGTCGGCCTTGTCCGACATACAAACAATGATTGCAAACAATCCCACAACCATTACCATAGTCAGTGACATCAGGATCAAAGTGTAATTAAACGGAAAATCCACGGGAGAATAATCATTCAGAGTGGAAGTTATTTTACCGGATGTTATAAATGAAATCTGGAATATGATGATTGAAGGAATCGCCAGTATCCCGAATATTCCGAATCCGTACATGAGCCTGCTTTTTTTGATATCCAGCGTATTAACCAAAAATCCCATTACATATCCGATAATATAAAGCGAATAATAAAAAGCTTCGGAAAGAGAGATATTGAGTTTAAGTGCCACTACCATAAAAACAATCGGAAGCTCAAGCAGCAAAAAGATTACCGGGAATTTGAACTTAACTTTGTTTAACAGCTTTGTCAGATAATAAAGAAGGGGGGTAAAAAGATAACATAAGATAATAAGTCTTATATACCAGAAATGTCCCAATCCGGATATTTCTCCCGCAAGGAAAAGGCTTTGTATTACCGTTGTCCTCGACAGATAGCCGGGGGAGAAGATTGCATACAATCCGATTACCGGGATAAGATAAAGATAATATGGAAGGAGGATCTTCAAACAGTTTTTGAATACGAATTTAAAAGGATTTTTGATATCCCTTCCTCCATACAGATAGCCGCTTATGATGGTAAACATCATAACCGATGCAATTCCGAAGATATTATAATAATTATAAGTACCTTTATTGTAGAACTGCATAAAATGGCAGGCAACGATTATCATCATCATAATAATACGCACCACCGCAATTAAGTAACTGTAACTTCTCTGTCTCATTTTTTAACCTCATGTCAGTTTGTTTACGGTGGCTGCCTAATTTTGGCAACCATTCACCTTAACAATTCCTTTATTTTTTTGCAAGTAAAAAACACGAAATAAGCATATTTTGCCATGAAATGACAACTGAATGACACAGGGGGACGGGGTTGTTGTGTCATTTTAGTTTGAACATTAAGACGCTGCAGTATAGAAAAGAGTCCGGAATTTATGTTAAAA
The DNA here is from genome assembly GCA_947303375.1 of uncultured Lachnospiraceae bacterium. Classification (GTDB taxonomy): domain Bacteria; phylum Bacillota; class Clostridia; order Lachnospirales; family Lachnospiraceae; genus UBA3766. The sequence goes on along the minus strand of CAMYYF010000107.1, from coordinate 1,052 downwards.
TAAATTCCGGATTATTTTATAATCGGAAAGACAATTAATTATGATAAAACACCCCATTTCACCCGTATATGATGAGAATTCTAAAATACTGATACTCGGAAGTTTCCCTTCGGTAAAATCCAGAGAACAGGGATTCTTTTACGGGCATCCGCAGAACCGTTTCTGGAAAGTGACGGCAGCGGTTTTTGACGAAAAAGTTCCCGCCACGATTGAAGAGAAAAGAAGTTTTCTTTTACGAAATCATATTGCGGTTTGGGATGTAATCGGCTCCTGCGATATTGAAGGCTCGTCCGATTCGAGCATAAAAAACGTAACGGTCAATGATTTAAATCTTATTCTGAACGAAGCGGATATAAAGGGAATCTATGTCAACGGCAAAACGGCTTACAGGTATTATCAAAAATACACCGAAAAACTGATTGGACGCGAAGCGGTTGTTTTACCTTCAACCAGTCCCGCAAACGCCGCATGGAATGAAGAGCGCCTAAAAGAAGCATGGAAATGCATACTGGAACAGACTTTTTTGGAGGAACTCAGATTGAATGAAAAAAATGATTGAAACCCAAAGACTCTTGCTTCGAGAATATACAATGGATGATTTTGATGCGCTTTATGAAATAATGTCGGATCCTGAGACAATGAAACATTATCCGGCACCTTTTGATGAAGCAAGGACAAGGCGTTGGATTGAATGGAATCTGGAAAACTATGCGCAGTACGGATTTGGATTGTGGGCAGTGGTTTTAAAAGAGACAGGCGAGTTCATCGGAGACTGCGGTATTACATTACAGAATATAGACGGAGAAAAACTGCCGGAGATAGGCTATCATATTCATAAAAAATATTGGAGACAGGGCTTTGCAAAAGAAGCTGCGATGGCTGTCAGAGACTGGGCTTTTGAGAATACGGATTATCCTTCATTGTATTCGTACTGCAAATATACGAATGAAGCATCTTACAAAACGGCAGAAGCAATAGGCATGCATTTTGATAAAGAATATCCTGACGAGGCAAACAAGATCACACATGTTTCCGTGATTCACAGAGAAGAA
>CAMYYF010000106.1:0-5139 GCA_947303375.1 uncultured Lachnospiraceae bacterium | reverse complement strand
GAGGCAATGGCTGTCGTTAAAAAGACATTCCCCGATGTAGAGCATGACAACTTAGGAGTAGGTTCAACCATCTTCGCAGTTAAGCCCGGCGACGGTTCTGCCAGAGAGCAGGCTGCAAGCTGCCAGAAGGTACTCGGCGGCTGGGCAAACATCGCCAACGAATATGCTACCAAGAGATATCGTTCCAACCTTATCAACTGGGGTATGCTTCCCTTCTTAATCGAAAAGGGCGAGCTTCCTTTCAAGAACCTTGATTACATCTTCCTTCCTAACATCAAATCCGCAGTGGAAGAAAAGAAGGAAATCATAGATGCTTATGTGATTAAGGACGGCGGTCTTAAGAAGTTCGAAATGCGTATCGGAGAACTCACCGATGAGGAGAGACAGATTATCTTAAAAGGCTGTCTTATTAACTACAACCGAGTTTAATTTATTAGTTGCTTAAAGCAGTAAAAATGACATAAATAAGACTATAAAAAAGAGGTTATTTCGCTGTCAAATACAAGTATTTTTAGTTCGTGCAGATATATTTGTAGTTGATGAAAAACCTCTTTTTTTTTATTTTCTGTGTGGTATATTTGTATCAACAAAAAGGAACGAAACAGTTTACCTTTTAAATCGAAAGTTTTAAGATTGCTGGCCAAGTTGAATTTTGATCCGAATCCTAAAATTTGATTTTCTTGTTTTCTTAGATAAAATAATAAAAATGTGACGGTTTTTGTTGAATTCTGTGACAAGAAATTTAAAGGTTGGGAAACGGATTGATTGGATACAGAAGCAGGAATTTTGAAACGGTAGATTTAGAAGAAGGGGGGACCAAGATCGAAAGATGTTCCCCGATGCTGGATCGACATTAGTCATTGGAAAGAATGAGGTGTCGAAATGAATTTAGAAAAGTTGAAATAGGAAACCTTATTTGAAGCAGAGGCTTCGGGTACGGTTTCCTTTTTCATTTCCTTTATTTCTTGCATTAATCGGAATTCTTGCCGAAACTGTAAAATTGCAGTAAAATTAAAATCAGCCAAAGAAAAAATCGGGGTTTGGGGTTAACACCATAAGGACAAAAATGAAGAAGTATTTTTCTGCAGTTTTTTTCGGTTTTCTAAGTGCATATTCCATTACAGTTTCTTTTCATTTTCCGTTTCAACCAGAGAATTTTCCGGAAACAGTTGATTATATAACGGCTTCAATTTATGAAATATTGGGGCAGTATTCTTTTTCATTTATCCTGATTTGGCTTTTATGCATCGGATTTTTTGTTTATATCGATAAAAAGGGTTATTCCGTATTAAATCTATTCAATAAAGACCGCGGCAAAAAAGATATAACGTCTTTAGTATTGTCGATTATTTTTGCTTTTTCTCTAACTTTGGGAATATTCTTTTCTCAGGTGGATACATATATAGTTTTTGGCTCTTTGGTAAATTATCTTAAAGCATTTTTTGCAATCGTTGGATTTACTTTACTCTTTTATCCCGCACTACTTTCTTTTAATACGTTTTTTGACAAATTGTCGATTACCGAAGACAATCCAAATCGTTACGGCAAAAAAACGTTCTTTAAAGTTTTTCTGTTCTTATGCTTATTTTATCTGCCTTTTCTTATAGTAAGCTTTCCCGGAAATCTCTGCTATGATTCGATAGGACAGATTAATCAGGTTATAAACAATAATTACACCGCGCATCATCCGCTGGTGCATACTCTTATTCTCGGCGGATTTGTGAAACTGGGAATGAAACTATTTGGATCCATGGAAATCGGTTTGTTCGTCTATACCGTTCTTCAGACAGTCTTTCTTCTAATTTGTTTCAGTATATGCATTTGTTTCTTTGCCAAAAAGAATGTAAAAAAAGCTTACATCCGGATTATGATGCTTATCTTTTGCATCACTCCTTTATATACGAATCTTGCCACAACGGCTATTAAGGATATACCGTATGCATCTTTTTGCTTACTGTTTCTGATTGCGTATTCTCTGGCAGTTACGAAGCCTGAATATGTCAGAAATCCCAAATTCCACATTGTTTTCGTACTGTTGCAAATCGGAGTCATATTAACCAGAAACAACGGTCTTCCCCTGGTAGTACTTTCGGGTGTTGCAGCATTTTTATATATTTGCTTTAAAAAGAATAAAATATCCGTCATTATCCTTTCGGCTCTTGCTTTCTTTGCGGAAAGCGCAATTATCGGTGTTCTTTCTTTAAACTTACTCGGAAATGCACTTAACTCCGAAAATGTCAGCAAAGGCGAAATGCTCTCGCTTCCCTTCCAGCAGACCGCTTATTATCTATTAGAAAGCGATGATGTCACGGAGAGCGAAATCCTTGCCATTGAAAAGGTATTGGGAAACGGTGACACCATAAAAGAAAATTACGATCCTAAAATAGCAGATCCCGTAAAAGCGCTTTTTAACAAAGGCTGTTCCAACAAAGATCTGATTGAATATATGAAAGCATATTTTAAAATGGGTCTTCGTCATCCTTCGCTTTATATAAAGGCATTTCTTGTACATACATACGGCTGGTATTCACCTGCGGTAACTCTTTCCATACGCTATGAGAATGATATGGAAAAGACGTTATTGTTCCCGGGAGCCGACAAAGTAATGATTTTCTTATACCGTTTTGCAGGCAGATTTTCACCTCTTGCCGTTTTGGAAAATATAGGTGTTTCCGTATGGTTTTTGCTTATTTTGACGGTATATCTTATTAAAAACAAAAAAGGATTTATGATTACAATTCCTTTATGGGTGTCATTTTTGGTATGCCTTTCTTCACCCTGTTTTTACAATCATTCAAGATATGCACTTCCGATTCTTTGCGGCGTACCGTTTTTATATTATTTTACAAAAACAAATCTTTTAGGATCCGCCAAGCAGCCTTAAACATGCATTATTAGGAGAGGATAATGGAAAAACAATCAACAAACAGATTATTTACAAAAGAAAACTCCTTAACCGTCAAAGGCATTGCGATACTTATGATGCTTTTTTATCATCTGTTCAGTTCCGCAAAAGATAACTTTGAACTGGGAGTGAATTACAGACCTTTTTCCGAAGATGTGTTTTTAATGATTGCGGGATTCGGAAATATCTGCGTGGCTGTATTTGTATTTCTCTCAGCATATGGAATATCCAAAAAAATCTACGACTCGAATGAGATAACACTTAAAAAAGCATATAGTGATTCTTTTAAGAGGTTTTTGAAACTGCTTTTCAATTTTGCGTTTATGTTTACCTGCATTAACCTTTTATGGTTTCATTGGTTTGATTATTCTCTTGCTTTCGGCGAAGGCAAACAGGGCTTTCTTGCATTTCTTTTGGATGGATTGGGACTCTCGCACCTCTTCTCAACACCGAGTCTTAATATGACATGGTGGTATATGTCCCTCGCTTATACAATTATCTTCATTGTTCCGATTCTTGCGGTATTATGCAAAAAAATCGGCTATCCGTTTTTGGGACTTTCTTTTCTGATTCCGTTTATTATGCCTTTAAACGAGGATCTGGCACACTACTTTTTCGTGATAGGCGTCGGTATCGCATGTGCATACGGTAACTGGATTGAGAAGATAATCAATTCAAAAATACCTGTCTGGGTAAGATGGATAGCAGAAATCGTACTTATTGTTTTATCTGTCATAATAAGGGACAACGAATTTGTCAAAACAACGCTTATTTGCCAGGCGGATGCGATTTTTGCATTTTTAATCGTTTGTTTTGCGGTCGACATGGTTTCCTTTATCCCGGTAATAAGAAAGATTTTCTCGTTTTTGGGTAAATTCTCAATGAATATCTTTTTCGTTCATACCTTCTTTTACCTGATTTTGTACAGATATTACGTATATCATTTTAAGAGGTTTTATATTACCTATTTCATCCTTTTGGCGGTTTCGCTTATCCTTTCCATGGTAATAGAACTTCTAAAATTCCTGTTCCTAAAAGGATGCAAAGCAATTTTTCATAAAAAAACCAAACAAGAGTGAAAACTTCTTCTGCCCGAGAATCTTTCGGGCAGTTTTTAATTTTATTTATAAATTCTATTGAAAGTAGTATAATTAATGCGATATGTGAAAATATGCCCACAGGGCGGATTGGAGAATCAGACATGAATATTGTAGTACTTGCAGGGGGCAATTCTACCGAAAGAGATGTATCATTGGTTTCCGGTAAAGCGGTATATGAGGCTTTAAAATCCAAAGGCCACAATGTGGTTTTGCTTGATGTTTTTTTCGGAATAGAAGATGTTGATGTTGAAAACATATTTGAAGATAAAAGAGACTGGGCGGAAGGAATTAAAAAAATCGGCGTAGATAATCCCGACTCAGATTATATTAAGAGCTTAAAAGGTTCCGACAAAGATTTCTTCGGAAAGAACGTTCGAGAGATCTGCATGAAGGCAGACTTCGTATTTATGGCACTTCACGGCGCCAACGGAGAGGACGGAAGAATCCAGGCAGCGCTTGACTTAATGCAGGTTAAGTATTCAGGCACCGATTATTTAAGCAGCGCCATCTGTATGGATAAATCCATCACCAAGGAACTCTTCATAATGAACGGCATCCGCACTCCGAAGGCTTATACGATAAGAACCGAGGACGGCTTTAAAGACGCCGTAAAAGAAATAGGCTTCCCGATGGTTGTTAAGGCACCAAACGGCGGTTCATCCGTAGGCGTATACATTGTAGATACCGAAGAAGAAGCATTTAACGCTATGAAGGAATGCTTCAAGCTTGATAATCACGTTCTCTTTGAACAGTACATTAAGGGAAGAGAATTTACCTGTGGCGTGATTGACGGTAAGGCACTTCCAATCGTTGAGATAGAGCCCGTCGAAGGCTTTTATGATTACAAAAACAAATATCAGGCAGGAAGCACGGTTGAAACCTGTCCCGCGAAACTGGACGAGGATATTACCCTCAATATTCAGAAGCATGCGGAAGAAGCATTCAAGGCACTTCATATTAAAACTTATGCCCGTATAGATTTTATTTTAAGCGAGCAGAATGAAGACTTCTGTCTTGAAGCAAATACGATTCCCGGTATGACACCGATGTCGTTAATCCCTCAGGAGGCAAAGGTTTTGGGAATCGATTTCCCCGAGCTTTGCGAGAAGATAATCGAGATATCACTTAACAAAT
>CAMYYF010000105.1:0-5147 GCA_947303375.1 uncultured Lachnospiraceae bacterium | reverse complement strand
TCAAATATCAGAGCATCTTCGTCTGCTTTGTTCGCAAGAATTAGTTCTGCAAAATTCCAGTTGGTCTCGGGAATATCGCCCGTAACATATTTAAACACAGAATCCGAAGTATAGATTTCATCGTATTCTTTGAGCGCTGCGTCAATTGCCGCCTTAGTGGAATTCTTTATGAATATATAAAAATCATATCCTAAAAGATTATTATCTGTTTCTTTCGTTTCTGACTGGCTGACTTCTTTTTTATCAGTTTTTTCTGCAGAGGGTTTTTCTTCAATCGTCTTTTCTGAAACCACAGGAAGTTCGCCGTTTTTTAACAACGCCTGCAGATCGCCGTTAAATATCACAAATCCTTCATCCCCGAGGAAATCGAGATTTACTTCCTTCTTTTTACCTGCGATATCAAAGATAAGTCCTCGAGTAATGCCCTTTGCATATTTCGTGTGAAAAGTGTTTTCATAGGACCTTTCATAAGTCGCAAGCGAATAAAGATCTCTTTTACCGTTTTTATGAACGATTTCAAAACTCTTTTTATCAAGCTCAACGAAATCGATATCAAAGACCAGAAAGCGGTAATAAATAAAAATACATAAAAGACCCAGAAACTCAACTGCCACAATCACAATCCATATTTTAACTTCCGGAAAAAGCAGATGAATCATAATTATCGGGAAACAGGGAAGCACAAACAAAAACATGGATAAGAGCACGAAGAAAATCGCCACTCGTGCCGACTTTGAAAAAATAACCGGATAATAACGGTGTTTATCCTTATCCGTTCTTTCGAATTCTTTTTGTGTCTTCTTCTTGTACTGAGTCAAAGCAATTATCGTCGGAACAATCGGAAGAAGCACTATTAAAATCAATAAAAAACAAAATCCCAGTTCTCCCATAAAAACTCCCCATGCATCAAATGCAGTTTTATATCCTTTTACTCATTTATCTCATAAATCCAGGCTTTTGCGCTGAAGTCGGTTTCTCCGCTTCCGAATTCAGCCAGTATTTTACATCCCTTAGGAAACTCGGGAATCCATTTCTTTGAATCCTCGAATCGATGCAAAATCGCCAGTCTCTTGTTTTCATATTTTCTTATCAGAAGCTGCTGCCCCTTGGGATTGTTGTAGGAAGTGCTTTCCACACGGTGCACGATGGTTTTGCCGTTTTTTATGATGTCAGCCGCTTTCTTATAAAACTCAATTCCCTCGTCTACCACAGCCCACTGTTCGTCGGTTAAATCGTAAATATCTCCGCTTAAACACATACGTCCAAAGAACGTTGCGGCAAGTGAATATTCGATTCTTTCTTTGCTGTCCGCCGCACGAAGCACTGCCCAGATCTGGCTCTGCTCAGGTCTTATGACTCTGTGAAGATTTGCCGCAATTAAAGGAATCGCGGTTGTTTCATGCGCATCCGAAAAACTTGCCATGGAACAAAGCTTCATCATCGAAGGCTCAAGTCTGTGACCGCCTGCAGAGCAGTTTTCTATCACAAGGTCAGGTATTTCTTCTTTCATTTTGGCAAAGAATTCCTGCGTGGCGACTATTTTTCTACGTAACCCTTCACCGAGGCTTTCCGCTCCGTCGCAGCCTATGCCGTAAGGTTCGTTATGATCGATTTTTACATAGCCAAAGTTTGACTCTTTTAGGAGTTTAATAACCTTTCCTTCCAGGAAAGATTTAACCCACTTATCTTCCATATCCCAGAATCTTCTGCCGCCTACGGTTAGAGGCTTGCCGTCTTTTTTGAGGATGTGTTCCGTTTCGTTAAAATGTTTGCTGCCCGAAGTAATTGCGTCCATTTCAAACCAGACTCCGGGAATCATTCCCTTAGACCTCACATAATCGCCTATCGGCTTAAGCCCGCCCGGGAAACGTTTTTCGTTCACATCCCAGTCACCGAGAAAGTCCCACCAGTGAGTCTCGGGGTCAATGTACCAGCCGGAATCGATTACCAGATATTTTATGCCCCTGCCTTCTATTTTATCTGCGACTTTTTTAACCTTTTCAAACGTCGGATCGCCCCAGGTCGCACAGTATTCGTTGAATATTATTCCCATGTCCGAATCAATGGGCGAAATATCCGGGTGCTGTGCTTTTACGAGCTTATCGCATACATCATATAAAGAGTCTCCGCGTGCTATTACGGCCTCGGGAGCCTCGAATGTTTCGCCGATCGAGAGGGTTTTCATCCAGTGTCCGAAATCCCTGTCTCCGATTCCGCCCGTAACCGTCAGTTTTTCATCTTCCCTGCAGATAATTTCCATCTGCCATGTGGATGCAAGATAAAGCTGCATTCCGACAAATTCGCCGGTCTTTGAATCTTCCAAAGCAAGGAACGGAAAATATTTTCTGACAGGCATCGAGCCCACGCTTCCGAACTTTTCAACTCTCACTCCCCAATGCATCCACGAAGGTTCCATATTCATCTCTTCGATGGTTTCGGTTTTTAATCTTCCTTCCGCACTCCAAAAAGATAAGAGTCTGTGAACTCTGTCGGCATTAATTTCCGAAAGGCAAAAGCTTGTAAGCATTTCCATGGTTACTTCTTTGTCGGAGTTGTTTGTAATCGTTGTTTTTATGCGAAGAGCGTCTCCGTCTTTTGCTTTGTTCACAATTAAAAGAAGACCCTCGCCGTTTTCATACGCCGCGATGCCTTCTTCAAATTCTTCACTGCCTTCTGTCAGAGTAAAATTTTTCATCGTCGCGCTGTCATGCATGGTCAGACCGCAACTGTATCCTCCGCAGAATTCGTCACCTATTAATTTTAATTCGCTTGAAATTTTCATAACTAAATTATAATTCGTTTAAGCGCGAATAACAAATCAAATGATGGAAATTCCCCCTTCGTTTTGATAATATTTTTTTAGGAGAAAAATTATGGCAAGATGCGAAGTCTGTTTCAGACATTGTGAAATTAAAGAAGGCGGCCTCGGTTTTTGCGGAGCAAGGACCATAAAAGAAGGAAAAGTTGTCGCTGAAAACTACGGCAAAATCACCGGTATAGCGCTCGACCCCATCGAAAAAAAGCCCTTAAAACGTTTTCATCCCGGGAAAAACATTCTTTCCGTCGGAAGCTACGGATGTAATCTGCGCTGCCCTTTCTGCCAGAATTCCGATATCTCCTGGGGTGAGGATGTTGCGGACCGGAAATATCAGACCAAAGAAATCACTCCCGAAAAATTAGTCGAACTGGCACTTTCAATGAAAGCACGCGACAATATAGGCATTGCTTTTACTTACAATGAGCCTTTAATCGGTTATGAATTTGTTCGCGATACCGCCAAACTTTCCCACGAAGCCGGTCTTTTGAATGTTCTGGTTACAAACGGCACCGCCGAACTTTCGGTCTTAAAAGAAATCGCGCCTTATATTGACGCTATGAATATCGATTTGAAAGGCTTTACCACCGACTATTACAACCGGACCCTCGGCGGAGATTTCGAAATGACGAAACGCTTCATCGAGGAAGCCGTAAAGTTCTGTCATGTCGAACTTACAACTCTTATTATCCCGGGCGAAAACGATTCCGAAGAAGAGATGCGTGAAATCAGTTCGTGGATTCGTTCGCTAAAAGACTCCGATGGCAACGAAATCGGCAGAAGCATTCCTTTACACATCTCACGCTTCTTCCCTCGTTTTCATATGCGCGACAAAGCACCCACAGATGTTACACTTGTGTACCGACTGGCCGATGTGGCAAGAGAATATCTTGATTATGTTTATACGGGAAACTGCTAAAAAACCCTTACAGATTGTTCTGCAAGGGTTTTTCTATCTTGTTTTATGGTTAGAAAGCAATATTATTATCCATAAGTATTTTTCTTAAATATTCGTTTTCTTTTTTAGCAGCCTCTGCGCGTTCATGTTCTTCATCAGCGCGCTTTCTTTCTTTTTCGGTGTTAGCCTTTTCCATCTGAATTCCTTTCTGAATTCCACGGCCTTCTATTTTATCATATACTTCACACATACTTATTCCTTTCTTGTCTCGTTCCTTATTCAATGCTTCCAATACCTGAGGATATCTGTTATCCCCTACCATAATTTCCAGCATTTTTAATACTTCGTCCACATGTTCAATCGGATCATCTGCAGGAACATAATCTTCGTTTTTTCTCTTTTGTACAAAGAAATCAGCGATAATTTTAAAATCACTTTGAAACAAATCAATCTGTTTCTGATTTAGAAATGCTACTTCAATAACATTGATTTTATAATCACTTACATATTCCTTAATATCTTCAGGTATTTCAAGAACCTCATATAAAGATTTCCCTGCTGACCAGTGTTTGGTCCCGAAATACAAAACCAATGTGATTACGGGATAAGGTTTGATTTTCTTTTTACCACTGCCTTTTTCATCACTCTTTAACAGCTGTTTTCTGTAGGAGCTTCCATCATAGGAAATTACTCTTAAAGGCATGTATGCATCTTCATAATTCTGATGTTCTATACCCAGGAATGCTATTCGAATTTCCTTCCCGTTATAGAACTTTGATACATCCCTTTCCTGTTCGTGCAGTTTGCCGTCAGCTTTATACTGACTTCTGTCCTTGGAATTCTCCAGTTGTTCTTCCCTGATTACCCGCTTTCCCCCATAAAGAAAAACGTTCATTATATCGGCGAAAACATCGTTATAATCGGCAAGAATCTTTTCATTTGAGTCTAACCCCATGTTACGTCCTTTCCGCAGGAAACATTTCCTGCTTCTTTTTTTGTTTTTACGCAGGAATTTTTCCGGGAAAGTTGCTTTGCAACTCCATTGTCGGGAATCCGACGAAAAGATGTCCTGAATTTGATTGTATCGTAACATCCGAAAATACTTAAATCAATATAAAAGCCATAAAAAAACAAAGTTTGTGAAATATCACGAAAACCGGGAAAAACAGACCTTTGAAAACCCTTTCAAATGCCCTGTTTATAAGTATTTTTTACTTGTCAAAAGTTTTTAAAAGAATGTATAATTATACCGTTTATTGGTATATGATTTATTTAGAATATAAGGAAGATTTATGAGACTTAAAAACGTACCCGGCTCAAAAGAATATATAGCCGCTAGCAATTTTGTAATACATGACGAAACAGAGCGAAAAGGAAAGGTCAGAGAGTACTTTTCAAACGATAAACCCATCCAAATTGAAATCGGAATGGGCA
>CAMYYF010000104.1:0-5195 GCA_947303375.1 uncultured Lachnospiraceae bacterium | reverse complement strand
TAACTTCCGTTTCCTGGAGGGTCAGTTCATCCAAATCGATATCTTCTAAAAGAAAGAAATAATCATCGAAGCCGTGAACAAAATTGATTGTAAAATGAGGTCTTTCATTCGAAAAATCTCTCTTTAATCCAAGCTCTTCCCACAGTTCTCTCGCTGCGGAATCTTGTGAAGTTTCACCGGCCTCAATATGACCGCCGATGCTTAAATCCCAGAGCCCGGGCCATGTAGTCTTAAACGGCTGTCTCTGCTGGATGAGCATCTTTCCCTCGGAATTGAAAATGCAGACATGCATTACGCAGGTATAGGCGTCTTCCTTAAATTCCGCGCCGCGCTCCATTATTTCTCCGGTCTTTTGTCTGTGAATATCGTAAATGTCCCAAAGTTCCATATCTTTTTCCTTTTATGCTTTTTTAGGTACTTTTTTCATCATCGGATAAATCGCAATCACTACAATTAAAACTCCTAAAAGACACACTGCCACGCCCGTTAAAATCATGGTTTTGACTCCGAATGCGTCAAGGAGTCTTCCGCAGATTAAATTGCTGAAAACGCCGCCCAAAGTAATCGCCGAATTGATGAACGCCTGGCCTTTTACCTTGTCGTTTTCCGCCATGACATTATCCGCAAAATATGCTGCCACGGGGATAAATATGGCATATGCGAACATCTGGAAGGACTGGCTTACATACATTCCGATCATCGATGTCGCAAAGATTAAAATCGCCGTTTTGATAAAGAAAGATACCGCGGAAAAAACAAGCAAATGTCTTTCGCTTATCTTTTTTAACACATATCCGATGAGAGCCATGACGGGAAGTTCGAGAATTGCCTGTAAAAATGTGGCATATCCGAGCTGTGTCTCGTTTCCGCCCAGATTTCTTATGATCTGAATCATAAAATCGTTTATCATATTGTGTGCAAAGTAACAGCACGCGGTTCCGATTAAAAATACGATAAAGAACGGATATTTTTTTATAAAAGATATTAATCCGCCGCTTCCTTTCTCTTCTTTTATGATTTCTGCTTTCTCTAAAGTCTCTTCGGTCTTTGGCTTCTTAAAAAAGAAAACATGCAATACCATTATTGCCATCGCGACAATCGTGACATAAAGAATCACGTTTGTTCCGAAATTTTCAACCGCTTTGCCAAGGAAAAAACTTGTTACCGCAAAACCCGCGGAGCCGAGTCCCCTTGCAAGGCCGAAATTAATGTTGCAGCCTGCCTTCGCATACTCGAAATTCATTGCTATCATCATCGGCATATACACAAACTGAACCGTGTACATCAAGACGAAAACGACAAAAATAGGCACTTTTTCGGTATTCACAAATATTAAAAAAATCGAGCCGAGCAAAAGGAAAAGCGATGAAAACATTACCGTCAGACGGTTTGTAAGAAATTTACCCTTGTCGATGATTCCCGCCACCAGAGGCTGGCCTATTACCGAAAGTATATTTGAGATGGCCAGTGCCAGACCGACCTGCGTGTTGTTAAAGCCCTTGTCCAGCAGAAAAACTGCCGCATATGCATGAATCGTACAGAATGCGACGAAATAAAGTACATTTATGAGCGTATATCTTAATGTCCAAAGTTTTAGATTTTTCATTAAGTATCTTTCTATTAAAAAATGACCCTAGCGTAATAAGGTCATTTTAATATTCATAAGACTTTTTTTCAACCAAAACCCATATTGCTTTTATGCCTCTTCGGTTTCGGGCCACTTCGCATAAAGTACTTTCAGTAGAATCGGCGTAAGCACTGACGAAGTGATAATTAAAAGGATAACCGATGTGAAGTAAACGGGATCAAGCAGTCCGACATTCATACCCTTTTGCGCAACAATCAGGGCAACTTCGCCTCTGGTCATCATTCCGACACCAATTTTAAGCGCGTGCTTCATCGGTGTTCTGCAAACTCTAGCAAACAGTCCGCAGCCTATAATCTTTGAAATAAGAGCTACCGCCACGAAACAAAGCGAGAAAAGAAGTATTTCTCCGTTAATATTTTTAATATTTGTCTTTAATCCGATACTTGCAAAGAAAATCGGTCCGAAAAGCACGTACGAATTGATATCCATTCTTCGTGCGATGAATTCGGAATCGTGAATATTGCAAAGGATAATTCCCGCAAGGTACGCACCCGTGATATCGGCTATTCCGAAGTACTTCTCTGCAGAATATGCCATGATAAGACAAAATGCAAGGCCCGCTATCGTGATTCGGCGCGAATGCGGATATCTCTGGTCGATTTTCTTGAATATTCTGTAAGCGAAAAATCCGCCGACAATCGAAATACATGTGAAAAGAACCGTGTTGCAGACAACGGTTACGGGCTTTGCCGCGGAATCGTAAAAACCGACTACTACGGTTAAAACTATCATACCGATTACATCGTCAATAATCGCCGCATTTAAAATCGTAGTTCCGACTTTTCCTTTAAGATACCCCATTTCGCGAAGCGACTCGACCGTGATACTCACACTCGTCGCAGTCATAATCGTTCCGATAAACAGTGCCCTGAAAAACTCTTCGCTTCCAATCTTGTCAAATCCGTAAAAGCACATATAAAGCAGTGTTCCGCCCACAAGAGGAACAAACACTCCGGCACATGCAATACCGAATGCCATGGGACCTGTTTTTACGAGGTCTTTTAAATTTGTTTCAAGTCCTGCGGAAAACATCAAGAGAATAACGCCGATTTCCGCCATCTGCAGGATAAAATCGTTGGTCTGAACCCATCCTAAAACACAGGGACCGATTAAAAGACCGGCAATTATTTCCCCGACAACCTGCGGCGCCTTGCATTTTCTGGCTATCAGTCCGAAAAGCTTGGCCACGATGATGATTATCGCAAGATCCTTAAAAATACTGTATGCTTCCATCTCTTCCTAACAAAGATTTATAAAAACCTTCCAAAATTCGAAACCAAATCTAACGTTTCATATAATGCGCCTTTTATTTTGATTATTCAAGTCTTTTATGAAAAACCGTATTTTTTCCCTCTTATATAAAATAGATTTTTTCGCAAATTTGCAATTGACTCGTCCCTTGGGACCGAGTTTATACTCGGCTTAACAAAGGTAATTCGGCTCATAAAAGAAAGTAACGGTAAAAAAATGGCAAATCTTCTTTTACTTATAAAACGAAATAAAATATGGGTTGCTCTGGGAATTCTTATGACGATTCTTTCAAATCTGTCACAGATGACCTTCGTATATTTAATCGGAAAACTGGTCAACCATATTGAGAGCCGTTCATCGATTACGCTTTCTTTTATCCTTCTTATCGCCTGTCTCATGGCATCGAACGCATTTACGCTTCTTTTAAAGCAGTACTTAGGAAGGCTTTCGACCGAAAAAATGGCTCACTCCCTTCGTATGGGCTATGCCAAGAGGCTGATTAAAAAAACCGTAAAAGAAAAAACCAGCGCTTCCCTGGCTATGTCCGTTGCACAGAATGAACTAGCCCAGGCAAACAATTATCTTTCAAATACGCTTTTTGACATTGCGGGAATGCTTATTATGGCTGTGCTTGTAACTGTTTATCTTCTTTTACAAAATGTCCTTTTAACCCTTGTCATTATAGTTCCGACGCTTCTTATACTAGTTTACGTCAGCTTTTCAAGCAGGCGTCTTTCAACCATCGTTTCGCTCGCGCAAAACGAAAAAAACAAAATGAATAAAGTCGCATATTCTCTCATTCACGCCTTCCCTTCAGTAAAAATCTTTTCCGGCGAAAAGCTTTGCCTTAATGCATATAACGAAAGTTTCGATGTATGGGAAAAACAGTGGAAAAAAATGGGCCGCCTTTCTGCTTTATACAATACTCTCTCAGGTGTGTTATCGAGAATTCCTCTTCTTCTTTTGTTATTAATCGGAGGTTTTATGGTTATTCGAGGCGACATTTTAATGGGTACACTCATTGTCTTTGTAATAATGCAGGGTAGCCTTTCGGAATCGATCATGAACCTGCCTAACTGGATTGCCAATTTTAAGGTATTTACGACCAACCTTTCACGTATAGATATTGAATAAACGGAGAAAAATATGATTGAACTTAAAAATGTATCATTTAATTACGAAAATGCATCCATATTTGAAAACCTTTCCCTTTTTGTCGCCGAAGGCGAAAAAATCGGCATCGTCGGAGAAAGCGGATGCGGAAAAAGCACGCTTCTTAAACTGATGGCAGGACTTTACGTTCCTTCTTCGGGCGAAATAATTGTCGACGGCGAACGCACTCCGGAGGAGATCATAAAAAAGGTTTCCGTGGTAATGCAGTCTCCCATGCTCCTGCCGCTTTCAATTCTCGAAAATATCACTATGGGCCATGAATATGAGGATTCTAAAATAGAAAAAATAATCGAATCGGCCAATCTTAAAAAATGGATTGATTCTTTGCCCGAAGGGCTTAATACCTATATCGGAGACAGCGCAGACGAGCTTTCCGGCGGACAGGCTCAGCGTATAGCCATCGCAAGAGCGATGTTTAAGGATTCAAAAAACCTTTTACTCGACGAGCCTACCTCCGCTCTTGACGGCGAAAACGCAGCATCGGTTCTTGAAGCCATCAATCACTTTACCGAAGGCAAAACCGTGGTTCACGTGACTCACAGAAAGAAACACCTTGTTGGATACGACCGTATTTTCCTTATGGAAAACGGTCAATTAACGGAAATCTAGAACAGATATAAGGAAAAACCATGAACAAAAAAGTTTGGAAAATTTTAAAAGACATCGGAATGCTTAAATTCTTTATTCTCATTCTTTTACTGCGCCTTCCTTTCGATTTTCTAAACGGTGTCATTTCTGCCAATATGCTCGAATCTTTTATACGCTTGGCCGAAAAAGGACAAAGCGAAAATCTCTTAAAGACCTTTGGCACTTTCCTTCTTTTTACCGTTCTTTTATTTGGATATAATGTCACAATCTGGGCCGCAATCTCCGTAAAAGCGGACATGCTTTTGCAAAAAAGGCTTAGAAACAGGCTTCTTAATCACATTTTATCCCGTAATGGCGAGGAAATGGCAGCATACTCCGCCGGCGATTTAATCACGAGATTAAACAATGATGTCGACCGCGTAAATGATTATCTGACGACTCCGGTAAACTTTATGCATACCGCAATCGCATCTTTTAATATTTTATTCTCATCCGTAATTCTCCTTATTTTAAACCCCTCGCTTTACCTTCTGAC
>CAMYYF010000103.1:0-5277 GCA_947303375.1 uncultured Lachnospiraceae bacterium | reverse complement strand
TGACTTCTTTTTTTGCTAAAACTTTTTTCCCCTTATTGATTGCATACAAATATACATTGCTCTCTGATGTAAACTTATCCAGTTCACTTACAGTGATTGTATAACTATCAGTTGAGTTATCGTTAAGAGTACCTGAAATATACGTTTCATCTGTATCAATAGTATTATCGACTTCATATTTAGTTGTACACCAAATAATTGAAGCGGCGCTTGTTGTATTTTTTATAGAAGGAGTGATTGTCAAAGCTTCCGTATCTGAATATATAAACAAAGAATCCGATACACCTTCGATAACGGGTTTAATCAGTTTTACACTGATAGATTTTTTCTCATTTTTTCCGCTTCCCAAATCAGCATAGAAGTAAACTTTAACTCCATTTTCATTCGGATTAATTGTGGCTTTCGGAATGCTTTGTGAAAACGAATAATCTGTATCTATACTAACACTAAATGCTTTTTCACTTGTAGCAAAATTATTACCAAGATTACCGTCCAGGGACCAATAAAGCGCAGTAACCGAATCATCAACAGAACCCGATATAACTGCATTTTTATCATCGATAGTTAACCTTATTTCACTTTCGGAAAAAGTTATTTTTTCATTGTCAGCAAAAACACTTCTTCCAAACATCAATATGCCAACTGTTGCAATTACAGTTAACGAAAGATAAATCCCTATTCTTCTAAAAGTATTCTGTGTTTTCATTTAAGCCCCCTCGATTAATCTTCTACTTCTATGAATTCTTTTGCCTCAAAAACCTCTATTTCTTTTATTACTTTACATTTTTTCTTTTCGTAATCTTTTTTACCCGATTCCCCGGTAAGTAATGTTGTACCTTCATCTTCCTCAGTAAGAAGAGTGGTTCCCTCATAATCACTGTTTGTTCCAAGTACCGTGGTTCCTTCTTCTGCTCTCGAATCATATGTCGAATCATTGAGCACCACAGTACCGCCTGCTTCATCGACCAAATCATCTATATCAGGAACAACATCATCCCTCGACAATTGAGCTGTGGCCTTTTTAAGACGCCTGCTGGGTTCACTTGCTAATGAAGTTGTAATTCTGTCGTTTCTTTTTCTAAAGATTTCCGGTACATATCCTCGACTTTGAGATGCTGCATTTTCCTTACGAATCTCCGCTACCTGTTTTCTGGATTTTTTACCCGATAATTCATCAATAGCGGCTTTGATTTTCAATTTGAAAAATAGCAGTATGGCAACGACCAAAAATATTCCGCTCAAAGAAAACGACACAATCATAAGTATGTTGTAAATCGTTGCATTCATTTTCTAATATGCCTTTTCTATAGCCTCTCTCGCAGATTCATTTCTTTCAAGTATTTCTTCTTTCATTCTTTCCGTTTTTTCGGAAGTGGTTTCCATTTCCTCAACTTTGGAAATGATGCCTTCAAGCATTTGTATTTCGCTTTCTTTGCTTACTCCGTCGGAAGCAATCTTATACGCGTATGTTTCCAGCGAATTCATGCAAAGCTTATATGCCTCGAGTTTAAGCATTTCACTTTGTTCCAAATCTATTCCCGAAAGCAGCGAAGTAAGATTGTTGAAATATTCAATATACATCCCTTTGTCGGATGCTTCGTTTACACTTACAGTTATATTCTTATAGAAAAGTCCTATCTGCTCATATGTGCTTGATAATCGGTAATCGTCACTCTCCGGTTCTCCGTATTGCACAGCATCATGAAACCATTGAATGGAACTTTTCATTCGCGTAATTTGATTGTCGTCATCCTCCTCGGTTCTGCCGTATTCGTAATAATACCAATATGTTTTTCCTATTTCATACGCCAGTTTGTCGTAGTCTTTGCTTTCTCTTAATGAAACCAGATTGGGATTAATGATTCTTTTAAAATTGTTTTCTTCTTCAATCGTAAAAGATGCATCACTCTTATAAGTATCAACTATCCCGATGTAAGGTTCTACGGAATATGGTTTTATTCCTATGGCCTTTTCGTAATTTTCAACTTTTTCCTCATCTGTTACAGAGGTTTGAGCAACAATCATATAATTGTCAAAATTCGACTTGTTTAATTTGTTCTTAAGATAATTGAATACAACTCCCATGGAAGCACATGCCAAGGAAATACCTATCATTCCAAAGAACAAAGCTATTTTTCTTTTTTGTTTTTTTCTGTATCCTTCATCGGATTCATCCAAATGACGAAGAGCGTACAGCAGTTCTGCGCAGGAATCAAATCTGTCCTCGGGATTTAACTGTGTGCATTTTATAATTATGTTTTCCAATCCTGCGGAAAGATTCGGGTTCCAATGTCTGATCGGATATAATTCATAAGGAGGATCGCAGGGATTATGCCCGGTTAACAAATGATATAGTGTAACTCCAAGGCAATAAATATCCGTTCTTCTGTCAGTCTGTCCTCTTCCTCCGAACTGCTCCGGTGCAGCATAACCTTTGGTTCCAAGCGAAACGGTATCTTCCAGATTAAACTCTTTGTATTCACGAGCTATACCAAAATCTATCAGTTTGACATTACCGTTTGGCTGAAGCATTACATTGGCCGGTTTCATGTCACGATAAATAATCGGCGGTGTCTGATTATGAAGATAATCAAGCACTCCGCAAAGGCTCTCCGCCCACTCAAGTACCACTTCCTGAGGCTGTGCTCCCTCCTGTTGCAATACTTTACTTAAAGGCTCTCCTTCAATATAGTCCATCACTACATAGATAACATTATCATGGTTGATGATATCTACGATTCTGGGAAGGCAGGGATGATCGAGTTTTTTCATCATGTTGGCTTCTGCTATAGCACTTTGAACTATAACCTCGTTGTTCCTGTCCCTGGCTTCTTTTACGATTTCCTTAATTGCCCACTGCTTATTCAGATTGTTATCCATCGCCAAATAAACCTTGGACATTCCGCCCTTGCCTATTAATTTTAATATTTCGTACTTGCCTTCAACGACTGTACCTATCTCAGCCATATTCACTCCTACGACAAACTGTTATTCACACATCTTAATAACAGTCGCCGTGATGTTATCCTTTTCACCTTTTTCTTTATTGCTCTCGGTAATTTCTTTTAATTTTTCGCTCCACTCATTTTCATCATCACTGTTGTTAATTTGATACAGTGAGTTATATAAATCACTTTCCGACAGATAATGTCTGAAGCCGTCAGAACAGGAAACAAAAAATTCATTTGCAACTGCTTTTCCTCTGTAAAAAAGGATTTCCAGATTTTCATTAACACCGATGCACTGTGTAAGAACATTTTTGTATTTGCTCTCTCTGGCTTCCTCTATCGTCATTCTGTTATTCATTATTTCCCGTGCAACAAATGTCTGATCTTCCGTTAACTGAATCGCATTGTCGCGATTGATAAGATAGATTCTTGAATCTCCGACATTTGCTATAAGATACAATCCGTCATCTCTTATCAAAAGAGCCGATAAAGTCGTTCCGAGCTGTAAGCCTTCTTTTTCGCCGTAATCATGAAGAGCGGAATTACATTTTACTATCTTTGATTCCAGCTCCTTTTGTATAATCGCATAGTCAAAACCATCACAAATCGAAGGGAAAACATTTTCAAACCAATCCAGTAAACTTCTGACAACAGTTGCAGAAGCCATCTCACCTTTTTGAAGTCCTCCCATACCATCGCAAACAACAGAAAGAGCATACCGGTTTTCACCGGTTTCTATCTCCTTAAAACCGATTGCATCCTGATTGACTTTTTTTGTATTTCCTATATCACTGTTATACGCAATTTTGAATTTCATTTTAAACACCAAAAAAAGCTTATATTTATACATATTTAGCATATCATATTGATTATTTTCAAGCAATAAAAAATGATGCTTTTTATCCTATATTTTGTCCCTTTTATCACCGGTCAAAAATAAAAAGATACCATCCGAAGATGATATCTTTTTTTGCAATTTTTTTGCTCTTATTTTGTTTCTTTTACAGTTCCAGTTTGTAATCCTCTTCACATACCGGAACGCTTGTCGAATTGACGGGGTTGACGGTTTCAAATCCTCTGGAGAAATAAATGGTGAATGACTTTTGTCTTCTCTCATCACTCATTCCGAAATAAAGCATATCTGACTCATATTCTTCGAAGGATTCTCTCTGGCTGTCAAGTGCCATTTTATCCATCAGAATATCGCAGTGGTAAGCTTTGTCGTCGTAATAAACTATAGTCCATACAAAGCTGCTGTCACCTGAATCATAAGTCATGGTAGCGTCAAGCAGTGAATAATCCTGTTTATGATACTGTCCTAAGGCACCTACCATCATGGATTCCACATTAAGCTGAACCAAAAGGCCTTCATATAAATCCAAAAACTGCCATGCGCCAAGTTTCCCCTCTAAAACCTGATCTACGAGGAAAGAGTTCGTCTCAAAGGAATCGGTCACAATTTCCTCTTCCGAATCTTCTATATTTCCGCTTTCAAAATCCGGGTATCTAAACTCATATGTTTCAATAAGTTTTTTATATATTTTAGCCGCACGCTGCATGTCATCGTCTTTATCGGTTAGGGTCTCGTTAATCATTTTCTCGCATACTTCTTTGAATGCGTCTATTTTTTCCTTTGCTTCTTCTTCACTTAATCCGCCGGTAACAGACCTTTCGTTAAATTCGTTGTATTCGAATGTCGGGAAATACGTTATGGTATACGTTTCCGAATCTTCGGTATCATAATACACATCGTACACAACGGGACTTGAAATCTCCGCAAGCGCCCAGGCAATTTTAAATTCAGCTTCACTGCACGATAGCTCGTCGGTTAATTCAAATGAAGGTTTTGCATCATGCACAGCCGCCAGAATTTCCTTGGTTACCCTGATAATCTTGGGGTTCTTTTTCATCTCCATTTTGTATAACGGATTAACCGCTGTAGGGTTGAATTCAAACTCACCCTTTTCCCTTAATGAATCATACTCGGGTGATAATACTTCATCGAGTACCTCTTCATCTTCGGCAGGCTTTGCGCTTGTATCTGCAGCATTCTCGCTTTCGCCGTCTTCTTCGGTATCCACAGATGCAGTTACCGTAACAGGCTCGGGATAATCCTCAATTGTTTTGGCTTTGTTACATCCGCTGCCCGAGAAAAGTGAAAACACAAACAAAGCAGACATCATAAAAGACAAAAGTCTTTTTAAACATTTTTTGTAACCGGCATTTCTTTTATTCATATAATTCCTTTGCGTGTCTTTTAGACACTGTTTTTTATTTTATGAAAAATATTACCTTAAGTAATAATCTTCAGCACATTCGGGGACTGCGC
>CAMYYF010000102.1:0-5305 GCA_947303375.1 uncultured Lachnospiraceae bacterium | reverse complement strand
ACGTCCGGCAAGTTCAAGACTAAATGTTTTAAATGCCATTTTTCTTCTCCTTTAAATATTTTTTATATCTAAGGCAGAAGTGCCGAAACTACTGAAAATATCACCAAATATCCGATATTTCATAACACTTTCAGTGGCTTCGGAATGAACTTCTGCCAGGTTACAAATTGTTGGTTCTAATTAAACACATTAAGGCGGACAATAAATGCCCGCCTGTAGGTTTAATTACTTTCTGAGACCAAGTTTCTCAATAAGAGCACGATATCTTTCGATATCAGTATTCTTAAGGTAAGCAAGTAAGCCACGACGCTGACCAACTAACTTAAGAAGACCTCTGTTTGAGTGGAAATCCTTGGGATTCTTTTTCATATGCTCTGTGAGCTCCTGAATACGAGCTGTAAGAACAGCGATCTGTACTTCGGGTGAACCTGTATCACCTTCGCTGCGAGCATATTCAGCAATAACTGCCTGCTTTTTCTCTTTGGAAATCATTCTTTTTTCCTCCTAATAATTATTTACTGCTAAATCCAGGTCGTAAGTCGGAGTGTCAAACAACTTAGATTTAGTTCGCATACAAAAGACATCTTACCACAAAGAATTTAATATGTAAACTAATTTTTTTTACATAAATATTTATGAATTCTCTTCTTTTTTTTCTGAATCTTTGTCTTCGTTATCAGTTTCTTCTTCTGATTTTACACCGTAAATCTTCTGATGCTCTTCCGCTATCTTTCTTACTTCGTCTTCGCATTCTAAGAAGACCTTTGCAACTATCGGATCGAAATGCTTGCCTGCGCCCTCTTTTATGATGTTCATTGCATCTTCGAATTTCATACCGGGCTTATAGACTCTGGCCGACACAAGTGCATCAAATACATCCGATACAGCCATTATTCTAGCCGACAAAGGAATATCCTCTCCCTTTAATCCGAATGGATAACCTGTACCGTCATACTTTTCATGATGATAAAGCGCAATGTTTTCAGCCTCTTTAAGATAATCGGATGTTGATGAAATCTTCATGGCGTTTTCGATAATCTTGCCGCCTTCTTTGGTATGCAGTTTCATCTTTTCAAATTCGTTTTCATCCAGTCTTCCGGGTTTGTTTAATACAAGGTCGGATACTTTTATCTTGCCCACATCATGAAGAGGTGCCGAGTTTGAAACCTCATATATATACTCTTCCGTAAGGATATCTGTAAAGTATCCTTTTTCTTTTAACTTTCGTAAAAGAAGCTCAACGTAAGCTGTTGTCTTTTTGATATGATCTCCCGTACTCTTATCACGGCTTTCCACAAGGTCAGCCATAATATAGATAAGGCCGTTCTGCATCTTGGAGATTTCTTCGCTCTTTCTCTTTACATCTTCCAGATACTCGACAGTTTCACCGAATGTCTTCGAAAGAGAATCATAAAGAGTCTCAATTTCATCACCTGTTGAAATCTTAAGTTCATTAATTCTGTCTACTCCCTTTTCAAGTGCCTCATCGTTATTGTATGCAAATTTTCTCGCTGCAAATGTCATGGCATCAATAGGATATGTAAGGTTAAACTGCATATGCCACATGCAGTAGACAAGAATCATTATAAAGAAGCCCAGGAACAGTGATAATACTTTTACGAGGAAGCTTATACCGTTGGTTGTAACCTGTTCCATACTGATATCTGCACATGCATAGCAGACACATTTATGATTGGAGTCATAAACGGGTTCATAGCAGGTAAGAAGCCATCCGAAAGTATCATCTGTAACAATTGGCTTGATTTCCTGACCTGAAAGAAGAGATGGAATATAATCAGAAAACGACTCGTCAAATTCAACTACATCTCCGAGTTTACCGCCTTCCATTTCCTCGGTATCAAGGTCAAATACAACATGACAGCCGTCAGGCATTATTTTATATACATAAATATATTTAATATCCGGTGAACTTGCTTTTATTTTACGAAGTTTATTCATTGTGTCGGCATAATCCACCGAGCTGGTTCCTTCTTCGAAATAATCGTCTACTCTGTCACCGTCAACTGTACTTGCTACAATAGAAGCAACATTTTTGGCGGTAAATGTATACTGCTCATAAGCGAAATTCTGATAAAGAATATAACTGATTGCAGTCGTAACAGTCGCAACAAATACCATTACCGCACCGATAATAAAGATTATCTTTGTTCTTAAAGGAGCTTTTCTGCTTGCATTATTATGTACCTCTTTAATCTCGTCTTTGTTAAGAGGTTTCTGCTTCCAGTGTGTAAGCGCCAGCATAGAAGCAAATTTTTCAGGAACAATTTTGATTACTATAAATACAATTACAACCGTAATGGATTTATCAAGTAAATCAATTGCGGAATCGGAAATTAACTGAGCAAAGAAAACATTAACCTTTCCGCTTGCAAGAAGAGACTGCGCAAAGGGCGCGGAAATTCCTTCTCCCAATCCGAAACCGTACATAAAATATGTTAAAAGCGAACCGAGAACACCACCTATAAAAGCAAATACAGGTATTGTTAAAATAGCTTTATGGAATTTATCAAAGAATCCTTTATCATAAAAATATCTCGCAGTCACAGAAAGAAGAACGCTTATAACCGCATAATAAGCATTAGAAGGATCGGCCGTGAAATTAATAATGTTTGAACAGTATCCGACGATAATGCCGGGAAGATATCCACCGAGAATCGATGCCAAAAATGTTCCTACGCTGTCAAGGAACAGAGGTAGATGAAAATGACTGACAAGTCTGTTTAACCCGATATTTATAAGGATAAAAAGTCCATAAAAAACAATACGTTTGATAAAAGACTTCAATCCGCCTGAATTAGCCTCTTTTTCCATAAGGTCCCCTTCCACAAAAAACAAATGAAAAAAGTTATATATTTATATCCAACAATCAGATTTATTATATCTGAAAAAACACGAAAATAAACGGATTTTACAGAGTTTTTTTAGAATTTATTATGTTTTATACATTTTAGTCATACTGTTGTCTGATTTTAGTCAGTTTTTTGTTCTGTATGTATCTTTTATGATCAATCCTGATATATGTTTATTTCTTCCTTAAGTTCCTTCTTACGCGGTTTATATGTCTTTCAAATTCACCGCTTTCCAGCAATTCGGAGACCGTCAGCTGTTCAAGCGTCGGTACTGGGCATGAATAAAAAGAAGCCTTTTCTTCGAATTGTTTCAGTAAGTTTAAAGGCAGAACCATATAAGCCATTCTTATTGAAGGCGCGATGGTTTTTGTAAACGTATTCACGTATATGACACAATCGTTTTTATCCATAGAAAAGATGGTATCTACCGCTTTTCTGGACGGTGTAAATTCGGACTCGAAATCATCTTCTATGAGTATTGCGCTTCTTTCATTCGCCCATTTAAGATATTCCGCTTTCTTTCCTGCAGAAGCGCTTACACCTGTAGGAAAACTTCTGTAAGGTGTTATATGAAGTATATTGGCATTGCTTTTAATAAGTTCGGAACTCTTTATACCATCCTTGCCAAGTTTAAGTGTCTCAACCAAAGCACCCTCGTTTTCGTATACTTCTTTAATTCTTGTATAACCGGGAGTTTCAACACCGTATATTTTGTCTCTTCCGAGTGTTCTTACAATGATGGAATAAAGGTATTCGGCACCCGCACCGATCAGTATCTGTTCTTTTCTGACCGAAATATTCCTGCTTCGCTTAAGATAATCACTTATAGATAATCTTAATTTTTCAATTCCGAAAGAAGGCGACTTTTCCAAAACATCATAAGGATAAATTGAAAGAACTCTCCTGACGGTTTTGGCATAAATGTCATAAGAAATACAGTTGCATTTTTCTTCCGACTGTTCAGGGTACGAAATTTCTGAATCATTATAACTTACAGCATTGTTTACAGATTTACCGAAATACAAATCACCTGTTTCAAAAATTACATAATAACCACTCTTTTCAATACTTTCAATATAACCTTCTTCTGATAAAAGTTCATATGCATGCTCGACAGTTATTATGCTGACTCCCCACTCATCCGCGAGAATTCTCTTGGAAGGAAGTTTTGAGCCGGTTTTGTAAACGCCGTCAGTTATATCATTTTTTAATTTTTCATAAATAGAAATATATTTCTTCAAATCAAATCTCCGATTATCTTTTTTCTTCTATCATAAAAGAATTAAGCTTCTTCTGTCATACCGTTCTCATTTTTGTAAGAATAGAATTCTTCTTTCGTTTCCAGGCAAACAGCTGCAATTCTGCCATTCTTTATATAAGATCCGCAGTCAATTGCCATATGATTGTTCTTTTTATAAATATATCCCGGCTTCTGATTGTTTTCGATATACTGTGTAGGTGTATGTCCCGATATTAATACTGTATCATCGAAATAGATGATTTCATAATCCGCTCTTACCCATACAAAATCATTTAGGGAGTATGCATTGAGATCTTTCTTAGGATCAAAATTTCCTAAACCTGCATGTACAAGCCATAAATATTATATCAAAGGTTTTAAATTAATTAAATAACCCGACTCTTTTAGAGCCGGGTTAAGTTTCGAATCAAAAGTAATTATAGACTGTTACATTTATACTGTAACTTCTTCTACAGTTTCTTCCGTTTCTTCTTCCGTAACTTCTTCATATTCACCTTCGGTTTCTTTTGTCTGGTAATTACCGAAACCGTAATCCGGTTCATTGTTCATTTCCAGCAGAAGGAAAATTGAATAAACTGCAGGAATAAATATTCCGATAACGGCAATAATTGTAGCTTTCTCTTCATCTGCACCATAGGTTTTATGAATATCATACATCTTACGCCAGTTGAATGCCGCAAGGAAAAATGCAAGAGCAACATCAAGCAGCTGGCCAAATACAGGGATAACATTTAAACCTGCTATAATTCCTGTACCAAAATTAGCTGCCAAAAGAGTAATAACAGCCATTAAACCTCTTTGATCGGTATCTACAAAGAATACCTTGAACTGCTTCTTGGGAAGTGTGAACTCAAGATAAGTCTGCGCAAAAGGTATAAAAGCAAGCCAGGGATAAGGGTGTCCCGCCTTGGTTGCCATATTAAACAAAGCAATTGCAGGAATAAGATAACTGATAACAAATGTAAGAACACCGCCTATTGAAGCAATGGCAATTAAGAAACTGTAAGATAATAAAGTTGATAAAATAGCGATCATTTATGCCTCCAAATTATGATTAAGGGAAAGCGTTTCCGCTTCCCCTTAACTTTAGTTTAAATTCTTTTATGATTAATTATCCTCTTGCGATTGCAGCCTGTGCAGCAGCAAGTCTTGCGATAGGAACTCTGAAAGGTGA
>CAMYYF010000101.1:0-5326 GCA_947303375.1 uncultured Lachnospiraceae bacterium | reverse complement strand
GTTTACTTTAGGTTTCTTTCTCTGAAATTACTCTCCATCTTTTATGATGGTTTTTAGAATTTTCAGGGTTGCATTGCTGTTTATTTGTCAAGGTTCTTTGCACTCCCGTTTTTTTGGCAGTGCTTGATTAGTTTATCACTTGAAACATTGAATGTCAATAATTTTTTTTAAAATTTTACGTTACTTTTTACTAAAAATATATACATTCGCATCAGTGACTAAACTGCACTAAAAAAGTTCCTCGTTTGGGAACTTTCTTTCGCGGAGAAGGAGGGATTTGAACCCTCGCGCCGCTATTAACGACCTGCACCCTTTCCAGGGGTGTCCCTTCAGCCTCTTGGGTACTTCTCCAGATAGCTAAATCAATACAATACTTATTCAAAAAATTAAAAAGCGGAGAGGATGGGATTCGAACCCATGCGCCCTTTCGGACAAACGGTTTTCAAGACCGCCTCGTTATGACCACTTCGATACCTCTCCGAATAGCGTTAATTTCAAACGCAAGTGATAGTTTATCAAATTTGTACTTTTGTGTCAATAAAAACTGTATAAGATTATTGTAAATCTTTCGGAACGGTTATTTTAATGTTTGAATAGTCACCCTCGATCAATTTAACTTTTATCTCGGAATACATTTCAACGACCTGTGCATCATCGGTAACCTGAACCTTTACTTCTTTTTCAAGTTCTTCAATTAACTTTGAATACGAATCCAAGGCGAGCTTATATTCAAAGGTCTGAGGAGTCTGCATAAAATATACGCTCTTCCTCTCAGGTGTTGAAATCACAAATCCGTTATCGTCCGCAATCTTTACAGTATCGGTTGCCTTTACGGATGTAACAACTGCTTTGTATTTTTGTACTTCTTCAATATTTCTTTTTATTATTTCATCCGAGACATAAGGTCTGGCGCCGTCGTGGATTAAAACATAGTCCGTATCCTTACATGCTTTAAGACCGTTATAAACGGAATTGTATCTTTCGGCACCGCCTTCGCATACTGCGGATACTTTTGATAAGCCGTATTTTTCTACGAATGTTTTTTTGATGTATTCTTCATCACCCGCGCCGCAGACAATCACTATATCGTCCACAGGAGATTGTTCGAAAGCAAGCAAAGAATGAGCAAGCACAGGCTTGTCCTTAAGCATCATATACTGCTTGGGTATATCGCTGTTCATTCTTTTGCCGGTTCCGCCGGATAAAACTATTGCAGTGAATTTACTCATATTTCATTCCCTATATTATACGCGTTCTCCGAGTTTAAGATTGGGAACGGCATTTAAATCCAGTCCGTGTCTTACGCCGCTTATATACTCAAAATATGCAGCCGAACCGATCATGGCCGCATTGTCCGTACAAAGGATGGGTGGAGGAAGGAAAAATTCAATATTTCTTTCCTTACATGCATTTTCAAATGCTTCTCTGAGTCCGCTGTTTGATGCCACTCCGCCTGCAATCGCAAACTTTTTAAAGCCGTACTGATTTAACGCTTCCATGGAATGACCAACCAGTACATCGATTACTGCCTGCTGGAATGATGCTGCCACGTCTTCCGTAACTATTGTTTCATTGTTCATGGATGCGGTATTCAAATAATTTAAAACCGCAGATTTTAATCCCGAGAATGAAAAGTCGTATTCGCTGCCGCCGACCTTGGCTCTCGGAAACTTAATTGCTTCGGGATTGCCTGATTTGGAAACCCTGTCGATTTTAGGACCGCCGGGGTATCCCAAGCCTATTGCTCTGGCAACCTTGTCAAAGGCTTCTCCCGCTGCATCGTCTTCGGTCTTGCCTAAGATTTCGTATTTGCCGTAGTCTGCTACTTTTACGAGGTGTGTATGACCTCCCGAAACTATGAGGCACATAAAAGGAGGTTCAAGCTCCTTATTAGCTATATAGTTCGCACAGATATGTCCTTCGATATGATGCACGCCTATAATAGGAAGATTCGCTCCGTATGCAAGTGCTTTTGCAAAAGACACACCGACCAAAAGCGGTCCGACTAAACCCGGTCCGTATGTAACTGCTATCGCATCCATATCTTTTAACTGCATACCGGAATCGGTGATGGCTTTTTCAACCACCTGATTGATTTTGTCGATATGTTTTCTGGATGCAATCTCGGGAACAACTCCGCCGTAAAGTGTATGAAGATCTATCTGTGAATAAATAACATTCGACAGAACTTCTCTTCCGTTTCTTACGACCGCTGCTGCCGTCTCGTCGCAGGATGATTCAATTGCCAAAATATTTATGTCTGCCATTTAAGAAATATCTCTTTTCTTTTATTATGCTTCGTCATATCTTAAATCCGCACTCATTCCGTCCTTGGCCGCAATGCTTGCAGGGAAAATACTTCTTGCGTTGTCAATGTATTCCTTGGGTTTAAAAAGTGACGGGCTGTAATGTGTAAGCCACATTTCCTGAACATTCGCTTCCTTGGCCATCGTGGCTGCCTCGGCAAATGTCATATGCTTATGCTCTTTTGCTTTCTCAAGCATCTCAGTATCGCCGTACATTCCTTCGCAGATAAAAAGATCCGAATCTTTTGCGAAAAGAGGAATGTTCTTGCAGGGTCTCGTATCCGTGGTATAGGTAACCTTGATTCCTTTTCTCGGAGGACCCATTACCATATCGGGTGTATAGATACCTGTTTCGTCTTCAATGGTTTCGCCCTTCTGAAGTTTCGACCAGTAGTTAAGCGGAATATTTAATTCCTTCGCCTTATCGGAATCAAATCTGCCTGCGCGGTCAATCGAAATGCTGTAGCCGTAACAGGTCACATTGTGATTAACTTTAAACGCATCAATATGAAAATCTTTAAAATCGAAACTCTTCGAGTCGCCGTCTATTTCAATGTAATTGATTTCAAAAGGAAGCTGGGGCGCAATTATTAAAAGTGACTCAACCACTTTTTTAATTCCCTTGGGTCCCGCCAAAGTAACAGGCTCGGTTCTTTCGGAATTGCCCAGCGTTAAAAACATTCCGGGAAGGCCTGAAATATGATCGGCATGAAAATGGGTGAAAAGAATCAGGTCTATAGGCTTAGGGCTCCAGCCTTTTTCTTTTAGGGCAACCTGAGTTCCCTCTCCGCAATCTATAAGCACGTTTATTCCGTTGTATCTGACCATCAGTGATGTCAGCCATCTGTGAGGAAGCGGCATCATTCCGCCGGTTCCGAGTAAACACACTTCAAACATTTTATACCTCTTTGTCGCGAAGCCAGTATATCGCCGCACCCTCAGTGGGATTGGAATAAAACTTGGGTCTTATTCCTTCGAATACAAAACCCTTTTTCTCATAGAGCTTTCTGGCTGCGTGATTGTTTTCCCTTACTTCCAGAGTAAAATCCTTTACTCCTTTTTTTCTTCCTTCTCCTAAAAGAGTATCAAGAAGGTTTGATGCCAGACCTTTCCTTCTGTACTCCTCTTTGACCGATACATTCATAATGTCGGCCGTATCGATGCTTATAATCATTCCTGCTGCCGCAACGATTAGATTGTTTTCATCATCGCGAATCGCAAAATACAAGGCGTCGGGATTATTTATTTCTTCTTTAAGAGAATTAAGACTCCAGCCGTCGGAAAAGTTTTCTCTTTCAAGTTCGGCAATTCCTTCGACATTGGTCTCATTCATTTTTTCCGTAATAAACATTTTTTAATTTGTTTCCTGCATGGCTTCTCTCTCACGTTCGGCCTGGGGCTTTCTTAAATAAACAGGTGAAATGTCCGCTGCCTTTTTTGCAAGACCTTCATTTGCAAATATCTCTGCGAGCACTGCAACATTGGCTGCGTTCTGATATGCGTTTGCCGCATTCGGTAATGCATAGTCGACTTTCAGGCTTTGAGCAATCATATCTTTATATACCGGAACTCCGTCGCCCGTAAAGAAAACCTTTTTGCCCATTGCATTAAGTTTTTCAATCAGTTCGGATAATTCACAGTTAACAGGTTCAATGACTGTCACAGGTTTTGCGGAATTTCCTTCAAACGAATAGCCTGCAGCATAAACCTGCGATCTTCTCGCATCCATAATGGGAACAACTATTCCCTCTGCGCCCGGCCAGTTAAGTGCTAACGCTTCAAGAGTGGATACATCTACAATTTCTTTGCCTATGCTTAGTCCCAAACCCTTGATGGTTGCAACACCGATTCTAAGTCCCGTAAAAGATCCGGGTCCGTTGGCACACGCAAGATAATCAATATCGTTTAAATCAATCTCCAGAGTTTTTACCATCTCATCAAGCATAGGTAAAAGAGTCTGCGAATGAGTCTTCTGATAGTTGATATTTATTAATCCTTTTATCTTTCCATCCTCAAGATATGCAACCGAAGCTACAAGTCCGGATGAATCAAGTGCAAGTATTTTCAATTCAGATAACCTTCTTTTGTAGTTTTTGTAATCGTAATTTTCCTGTAATCGTTCCCTTTGGACAAATCTTTTTGGATGTTAACAACGTAAGTTCCTTTGGGAATTATCTCTTCTATGATTCCGGCCCATTCGATAATCGTGATTCCGTCGGAATAAACGCAGTCGTCAAATCCGACCTCTTCCATCTCCTCAACGTCGCCGATTCTGTAAACATCAAAATGATGAAGAGGCATTCTGCCGTTATAATACGATTCAAGGATTGTAAAGGTAGGGCTTGTTACGTGATCTGTTATGCCAAGTCCTTTTGCAATTCCCTTGGTGAAAACTGTTTTGCCGACACCGAGATCACCGATTAAAGCTATGACTGTTCCGGGGTTTGCATTTTTTGCAAACTCTTCGCCCATCTTTAAGGTCTCTTCTGCGGAATTAACTTCGAATATGCCTTCTTTTATGATTTTTTCCATTAAAGACCCCCGAATTTAATCTTAACTTTTGCGGGATCCATATGAGTGTTTATCATCATAAGGACGTCTCCGGTTTTATCTCCCATGTCTTTTTTAGGAAATATAAAAGCGGAATTCTTGCCCGTGTATACAAAATAACTCTGTCTGGTATTGCATGCTTTCACGCAGTCACTCCAGGGTATGGTCTGCTCCTCGCCCTGCGCGGATACGGTGATTCCCTCGTCGTTTAAAAGATACGAAACCGGCTCCTTGAAGAAATCAATCATCTTAACCTTCATAAAAGAAGATCGTAAAAGACTGATGGGAAGGTAAACAATTAAAAGAATACCTGCCACAAGGTAATACCATGTAAGATATCTGGCAAATAAAAATATAAATACAACACCGAGAGCCGTGGCCATAATCGACACCGGCTTTTTATACGAATGCTGCAGATTGAAGTCATATAATTTTGAAGTTGTCATCTGTACGTCGAATCTGACTTCCAT
>CAMYYF010000100.1:0-5367 GCA_947303375.1 uncultured Lachnospiraceae bacterium | reverse complement strand
AGCGTATGAAGGCGGAATGACTTTCTTTGATACCGCGAGAGCGTATTCTGACAGCGAAGAGAAGTTGGGCGAAGCGTTCGACGGTATGCGTGACAAGATCTATATTGCTTCCAAAACTCAGGCTAAAACGCCCGAAGTATTCTGGCAGCATCTTGATACAACTCTTAAAAATCTTCGTACGGATTATCTTGATATCTATCAGCTCCACTGTGCATCACAATGTTATAAACCGGGCGATGGAACAGGTATGTATGAGGCTATGCTTGAGGCTAAAAAGCAGGGCAAGATAAGACATATCGGTATTACCGCGCACTTAATCGGCGTTGCTGAGGAAATCGTTGAAAGCGGCCTCTACGAGACGCTTCAGTTTCCGTTTTCGTATCTTGCAAATGAGAGAGAAATTGCTTTGGTTAAGGCGACTGAAAAGGCAGGAATGGGCTTTATAGCGATGAAAGGTTTGGCAGGCGGACTTCTTACCGACAGCAATGCGTGCATGGCTTTTATGAGCCAATACAATGCGCTTCCTATCTGGGGCATTCAGCGTGAAGAAGAGCTGGATGAGTGGCTTTCATTCTTCGAAAAAGATGCCGTGATGACAGACGAAATCAGAGCGTTCATCGAAGAAGAGCGAAAGAGCCTCATGGGCGATTTCTGCCGAGGATGCGGTTACTGCATGCCTTGTACGGTCGGTATTCAGATTAACAACTGCGCACGTATGTCACAGCTTATAAGACGTTCACCGTCTAAGAATTTCCTCTCCGAAGAATGGCAGCAGAACATGCTTAAAATCGATGAGTGCGTGGACTGCGGACTTTGTAAGAGCAAATGTCCTTACGGACTTGATACACCGAATTTACTTCGTAAAAATCTGGCTGATTACAAGGACATTCTGGCAGGGAAAACCAAGATTTAAATGCCTATTTTCATCGAAGATGAAGATGTAAAGAGCGAGTATCACGAATAAATATGCAAAAAATGCTTAAAAAGCCCGAAGAATACTATATCTTCGGGGCTTTTTTATGGTAAAATAGTAAAGTATGGTTCAAAAGACATTAAATTCGTATCTAAAGAGCAGGTACGGTAAGAAAATATATAAGGTTTCGATAGACGCTGGATTCACTTGTCCGAACAGAGACGGCACGCTTGGAACAAAGGGCTGTATCTTTTGTTCTGCAGGCGGCTCGGGAGATTTTGCAGAAGATTCTAAACTGTCTATCACCGAGCAGATTGAATTTGGCAAGAAGCGAATTGCGTCAAAGCTTCCTGATGGCGACTACGGACTCATAGCATACTTCCAGGCATTCACGAATACCTATGCTCCCATAGAGAAACTTGAAAAAGTTTTTATGGAAGCAGCCTCACATCCTGAAGTTGAAATCATATCCATAGCAACGCGTCCCGACTGCCTTGGCGAAGATGTCTTAAATCTTTTACGAAGGATAAATGAAATAAAGCCCGTCTGGGTTGAACTCGGGCTTCAGACCATACATGAAAAAACAGCTGAGTATATCCGAAGAGGATATCCGCTGGGCGTTTACGATGAGGCTGTAAGAAACTTAAAAGCATGTGGCATTGAAACAATTGTGCATGTGATATTAGGCCTCCCTTACGAAACTAGAGAAGAAATGCTTGAAACTGTTCGCTACGTCGGCGAGAGCGGAGTAGAAGGAATAAAGCTTCAGCTTCTTCACGTTTTGGAAAATACTGATCTTGCGGATGATTACCGCGCGGGCAAATTTGAATGTCTGTCACTTGATGAATACGCATCGCTTGTAAAAGATGCGCTTGATGTACTTCCGGAAAACATCATCATTCACCGAATGACGGGCGACGGCGACAAAAAAATCTTAATCGCACCCAAGTGGAGCGAAGATAAGAAAAATGTTTTAAACACACTGCACCGCGTATGCGACATCAGAGATTAATATAAAAATATTTTGTTGGAAGAGAGTTTTTGAAAAATGAAGAGTTTGAGAACCAGAATGACAATTATGATAGTTCTGCTTGTTTTGGGCAGTTCCGTCTTCTTGTCTTTTATCAGTTACCAGAGAGCAAGGAAAAGTCTGGTAGCACAGCTCGAGGATAATTATGGAGTAGCTGCTCAGAAATACGCGCTTGAACTTACTTCGTGGATTAATACCAACGCAACAATCATCGATACAATGGCTGCGGAGATAGCGGTTAACGACATCACACTCGAAGACTATGATGCGTTTCACAGCTACCTTAAACACAGCAACGAACTTTTGAATAAAAACGGATATGTTTATGATGTTTATTTTACATATCCTAACAATACTATGGTCTGCGCATCGGACTTTATCGCAGACGGAACGGTTGACTTCGTTCATGAAAGAGAGTGGTACACGACATCCGCATTAACCGGCGAGACGTTTTTCTCCACACCCTATCTTGACTCTGATACTCAGCGTTCCGTTATCACGATTTCCAAAGCGGTTTACAAGGATGACGAACTTTTAGGAGTTCTTGCTGCGGATATATTCGTAGACGTTTTGGTAGATATGATTGAAGACGCAAATGTCGCAGAAGACAGCTATGCGTTCCTGATAGATCAGAACATGCGAATGGTCGTTCATCCCAACAGCGCATACGATTATGAGGATGTTCCCTTAACCGTCATGGGCGTTGAGGGTTCACCTTACGGACCGCTCATCGAAGCGATTAACACCGGTTCCGATGAAATGGTTTATGTCACAGACTACGACGGTGTGAAAAGAGGTATCGTTTATTCAAGGATGACCAACACCGGCTGGTATGTATGTATCGCAACGAGCAAGAATGAAGTCGAAGAAGGTGTTGTAAACTTAGTGCTCGGTTTTATCATCGCAACGGTTATTTCAATCGTTATCTCTGTTGCGGTAGCAATTTTCCTTGCGAGAGTTTTGGACAGATTAAACAAGCAGGAGCAGGAATACAAACAGCAGATGCTTCGCCTTGAAAAACAGGCCGCAGACGAAGCGAGTGAAGCGAAGAGTAGGTTCCTCGCAGATATGTCTCACGAAATCCGTACACCGATTAATGCCATCATCGGTATGAACGAAATGATTATCCGCGAGACTGATAATAAGGACATCCTCGGCTATTCGCAGAACATCAAGCAGTCCGGACATAACCTCTTACAGCTTATAAACGGCATACTTGATTTCTCCAAGATTGAAGACGGCAAGATGGATATCGTACCTGTACGTTACAGCGTCGGTTCCCAGATTGCATACCTCATAAATTCGATTTCCGACAGGGCAAATTCGAAGAAACTTGAGCTTAATGTTTCGGTTGATAAAAATATCCCTTCGGAATTATTCGGCGATGATACACGTATCAATCAGGTCATCATCAACCTCTTAACCAACGCCGTAAAATACACCCCAAAAGGCTCGGTTAATTTTACGGTCAAAGAGCGTGAGAGAAATACCGAAGAAGGCAGGATTAAACTTTACTACGAAGTAAAGGATACCGGCATAGGCATAAAAGAAACCGACATGGAGCGCCTCTTCGAATCCTTCGAACGTCTTGATGTGGTTAAAAACCGCAACATCGAAGGCACGGGCCTTGGTATGACCATCACCGTTAAACTGCTCGAACTTATGGATAGTGAGCTGAAGGTTGAAAGTGTTTACGGCGAAGGCAGCAAGTTCTCATTCGAACTCTGGCAAAAGATTGAGAATGAAGAGCCTCTCGGCGATTACAAAGAAGCCATTGCCAAACCTCAGAAGGCTGAAGCTTACCGCGAATCCTTCCGTGCTCCCGATGCACGCATCCTCGTTGTAGACGATACAAAGATGAACCTGCTTGTAGTTGAGAATCTCTTAAAACAGACAGGCATCAAAATTGATACCGCGATTAACGGTCCCGACTCCATTGAACTGGCAAAGAACAATGCATACGATGTTATCTTAATGGATCAGCGTATGCCGGGCATGGACGGAACCGAAGCCATGAACGAGATTAGGTCTCTCGACAATAAACTTAATGCAAATACACCGGTTATCTGTCTTACCGCCGACGTTGTCAGAGGCGCGAAGGAAAGATACATTCAGATGGGCTTTAACGATTATCTGACCAAACCCATCGACAGCGCAGCACTTGAAAAGATGCTGATTAATTATCTTCCCAAAGATAAGACGGAGATTGTTGAAAAAGATAAAAAGACCGAAAATACAGAACCCGAAAGCGAACTTAAAAAGGTGCTTAAGGATAACGGCGTTGATATAAACGTCGGAAAATCTTTTACGGGCGATGACGAAAATATGTATATGTCTCTTTTAGCAGCTTATGCTGCAGAGGAGGACGAAAAGGCCTCTAACTTAAAAGAGTATTACCGCTTAAGAGACTGGAAGAATTACGGAATATACGTACACTCACTTAAGAGTTCTTCGAAGATGATCGGTGCGTTGGCACTCTCTGAACTTGCTGCAGAGTCTGAAGCCGCATCGAACACTGAAGACACCGTTGTGATAGATAATAATCACGACAAGATGATGGAAATGTATGCGCTCCTCGCTTCTGTTATCAGAGACCACATCGGTTCGGATACAGTTTCCGTTTCAAAAAATGATGATGAAATACTGGAGTTTATGCCCGAAGAATGAATAAGACAGTATCAGGAATAGTTTCATACATATCGATTATAATCGGAGCACTGCTTGCAAGCTTTTCCGTAGCATGCATCCTCTTACCAAACGATGCCATCGACTACGGTACCGCAGGTATTTCGATTATCATTAGCAAATTAACGGGATTTAATCTTTCTATCTGCGTTGCTTTGATTTTCGCGCCGTTTGTAATTGCGGGAGCGTTTTTCCTTGGTATGAAATTTACGTTTAAAGCTGTTACAGGCTCGCTTGCGTATACCCTGGGACTTGCTTTTTTTGAAAGAATTCCTTTCGAACTTAACACCGAGCATTTCCTCGCTGTTGCATTCGGCGGAGCTGTTTTAGGATTTGGACTTTCCATCATCCTTCGAAGCGGCGGATGTATCGACGGTTCGGAGATTTTGGCCAACATCATTCTTAAAAAGATTACCGATAAGACCGGCAAGAACTACAGTATGATGCCAATCTTAATCGCATTTAACTCGGTGGTTTATCTGGCTGTGTTTATTTTGATAGACAGAAATGCGGCTCTTTTAAGCCTTCTTGTATACGTTGTGGCTTCGCTCGTAATTGACCGCTATACCGATCATTTCGAAGCCATCAAACAGGTTACGATTATTACCAAGGACGAAGATATTCTTATCAATGCGATTAAGTCCGAGCTTAACAAGACCTGTACCATCATTGAATCCAAGGGCGCGATTGCGGGCGAGAACAAAACGCTTATCTGCTACGTCAACTATTTCGAACTGCA
>CAMYYF010000099.1:0-5532 GCA_947303375.1 uncultured Lachnospiraceae bacterium | reverse complement strand
AGGAAATAGTTTAGGGGAAAGATATGTCGATATCATTTGAAAACCCGTGGTATTTGCTTTTAATACCCGTGGCGGCGCTGTTTTTATTCGTAACGCAGCGTTTCATGTTTACAAGAGAAAAAGGAAGTAAAGTCGGACAGATTGTCATAAGATCCATTCTGTTTCTTATTTTGATATTCGCTCTTTCGGGCCTGTCGCTCAAATTTACCGGCAAGAGCACGACTACAATTTACCTTCTTGATGTTTCCGATTCTGTCAGAGACAGCAGGCAGGATATTATTACTTTTGTCAACGAGTCGGTTAAGAACAAGAAAAAGAATGACAATGTCGGTGTTATTGCGTTCGGTGAAGATACAAGAGTAGAGCAGTTTGTATCGGAAAATCTGGCATTTTCCAAATTCCAGACGGATGTAAATACAGGAGCTACCAATCTCGAAGATGCGGTTAAGCTTGCTCTTTCACAGCTGCCCGATGATTCTGCAGGAAGAATCGTACTTATTACCGACGGTAATGAAAACGAAGGCTCTCTTAAGAGCGTTGCCCCCGATATTATTTCAAGCGGCTGTGCTTTTGAGATAAAAAAGATAGAAGAAAACATTTCTGATGAAGTTTATGTATCGGATCTTTCAATCCCGACACAGGCGGGAATCGGCGAGAAATTCAATATCGAAGTTGAAGTTGAAAGTAATGTGGCCTGCAATGCAAAGGTTAAGCTTTATGCCGGACGTACCCTAAAGGGTGAGCAGGATGTTCATCTTCAGAAAGGTACCAACCAGCTTATCTTCTCCGATACGCAGTCTGACGAAGGTCTTAAGACTTACAAGGTTGTAGTAGAGTCCGAAAAAGATACAATTACCGTTAACAACGAGTTTGCATCATATACAAATATCGAAACCACGCTTCCTCTGCTCGTAGTCGAAGGCAGCGAAGGCAACGCGAAAAACTACAAGAAAATCCTCGAATCCATCGATGTCGGATACGATACGGTTACTCCGGGCACGGTACCCGTTGATATGCCGTCTCTTATGCAGTATTCGGCCGTTGTTTTGGTGGATGTTTACGAAGCCGATTTACGCGAGGGATTCCTTGATATCTTAAACGAATATGTCAAAAACAATGGTGGCGGCCTTATTATCACAGGCGGTTCATCTTCGTATGCCGTAGGCGGTTACAGAGATACACTGCTTGAAGAGATGTCTCCCGTTTATATGGATATTAACGGAGAAAATGAAATACCCACGATGGCTATGGCTATGGTTATCGACCATTCCGGTTCCATGGATGCATCCGACGGTATCGAATCATATCTTGATTTGGCCAAGAAATCCGCGGCAGCAGCCGTTGATTATTTAAGACCCGAAGATTACGTTGAAGTAATAGCTTTCGATGATGCTTATTCAAGAGTTGTACCTCTCCAGAATGTAGAAGATCCCGAAAAGATTCAGCAGATGATTTTCTCGATTCCAAGCGGCGGCGGTACAAGTATTTATCCCGCACTCGAAGCGGCCGTAAAAGATATTAACGGCTCCGATGCTATGATTAAGCATATTATCCTTCTTACAGACGGACAGGATTACAATTCGGGTTATGACGGACTCCTTAAAATCATCAATAATGCCGGCATTACACTTTCATGTGTGGCAGTCGGAAGCGGCTGTAACGACCAACTTTTAAACGATCTGGCGACAAAGGGCGGCGGACGAATTTTCTATTCCGACAACACGACCGACCTTCCGAGAATTTTCGCACAGGAAGTATTTCTGGCATCCAATACATATCTTGTAAACGAGGTATTTACGCCTGAAGTTACAAGTAACGATAAGATTATAAGAGATGTCGTAAAAGACGGAATGCCACAGTTATACGGCTATGTGGCAACCATGAAAAAAGAAAGGTCGATTGACCTTCTTGAATCCTTCCAGCACGATCCAATTCTTTCATACTGGCAGTATGGCCTCGGTAAAACGGTTGCGTGGACATCCGATGTAAACGGTGAATGGTCCGCGGAATATTCGGGGTGGGAAAATACACCTCTTTTATGGCATAACATCATAAAACTTGTATCCGAAGACAACGGTATGGAGGGTACCTATGCCAATGTAGAGCAAAACGGCAATAAGGCTACCATTACCTATACAACAGAGGATTATTCTGCGGATACCAAGGTAATCGCTATAGTTTACGATGAGGAAGGAAACCCCAAGGAAGTAGAACTCGATCCTAAAAAACCCGGTGTATATGAAGCACAGGTAGATACCAAGGATACAGGTATATATACAATCAATGTACAGCAGAAGGATAAGGGCGAGATAGTAAGCTCCATCAATACGGCTGCCATTATGCAGTATTCGTTAGAGTACAGATTCTATCCCGAAAATACACTGCTTGACGAATTTGCGGCCAGCACGGGCGGTATATTTATAGAGAATCCCGAAGAAGTATTTAAATACAGTCCCGAATTCGTAAAAGCGAGATTTAATCTCTGGATTCCTCTTTTAATTATTGCGGCACTTTTGTTCCTTTATGATATCGCAGTAAGAAGATTCCATCTTTCATTTGCATTTGTAGACAAGATGGCTGCAAACAGAGCAAAGAACAAGCTTAAGAGAGAAGAGAAAAAGCGTAAGGAAGAAGCGGAAGTAATTAAGGCTGAAACCGCAGAGGAAAAGGAAGAAGAAAAATCAGGTATTATTGCGGCAGCTTCCAAAAAGCCCTCTGAGAAGCCTCAGAGTGCTCCTAAAGGAAAGATCAGGCAATATGTCAATGAAAATCCCCAGAGCGCATATAAAGCTCCTGCAGGCGCTCCTGCGGCCACACCTGCAAAGCCCGCAGGCTCGGCTACTGCAAAACAGCAGACAGCACAGACGGCAACAGGTACTGCAAAAGAAACGCCTTCGTTCTCATCGCTTAAAAAGCCCGGCACAACCGGTACACAGCAGACTAATACGCAGTCCAGAGTATTTGAAAGAAAAGATGCAGCACCTATATATTTTAAAGACAATAATGCTGCTACTAAGAAACCTGATGCAGGCAAGACTGCAAATAAATCAAACGATTCGGTTACAAGCGCTGCTCTTAAGACCAGAGTATGGATCAGAGACGACGATTAGTGAGGAAATATGGTACTTTTAGACAATATTAAAACTGAACTTTTATCGCTTAAGGATACGCTTAATCAGGTTAAGCTTTCCTGTGATATCGAAAGAAAAGAAGAAAGAGTAGTCGAGCTCGAGCGAGAAATGCAGGAGCCTACCTTTTGGAACGATGTTGACAGGGCAAACAAATTAAGCACAGAATGCAAACTTTTCAAGCAGTCGATAGATGATGTAAAAACTTTGGAAAACCAGTACAACGATATCCTTGAATTCATCGAGATAGCAGGTGAGGAAGAGGGTATGGAAGAAGAGATTGTTTCCGAGTTTGAGAAGTTTAAAGCAAAGCTTGAGGATATGAGAATATCCATGCTTTTATCGGGCGAGCACGATTCCTGCAATGCTATTTTAAGATTAAACGCAGGTGCCGGCGGTACGGAAAGCTGTGACTGGGTTTCGATTCTTTACAGAATGTATACCAGATGGGCAGAAAAGAAAGGCTTTCAGGTTGAAGTACTCGATTACCTCGAAGGCGATGAAGCAGGTATTAAATCCGTGGCATGGCAGGTAAACGGTCCCAATGCATACGGATATTTAAAGGGAGAAAAGGGCGTTCACAGACTGGTTCGTATTTCACCCTTTAATGCACAGGGTAAGAGACAGACATCATTTGCATCACTTGATGTAATGCCTGAACTTGAAGATGACAATACGGTTGAGATTAATCCCGAAGATTTAAAGATAGACACATACCGTTCGTCGGGCGCCGGCGGACAGCATATCAACAAGACTTCCTCCGCAGTCAGAATTACACATATTCCGACGGGCGTAGTTGTAGCATGTCAGAATGAGCGAAGCCAGTTCCAGAACAAAGACAAGGCCATGCAGATGTTAAAGGCCAAACTGTTAATGCTCATGGAAGAAGCAAATGCTGCCAAACTTGACGATATCAGGGGTGAAGTTCTTGAAAACGGCTTCGGAAGCCAGATAAGATCCTACGTGCTTCAGCCG
The DNA here is from genome assembly GCA_947303375.1 of uncultured Lachnospiraceae bacterium. Classification (GTDB taxonomy): domain Bacteria; phylum Bacillota; class Clostridia; order Lachnospirales; family Lachnospiraceae; genus UBA3766. The sequence goes on along the minus strand of CAMYYF010000099.1, from coordinate 1,429 downwards.
TATACGATGGTAAAAGATTTAAGAACAAACGAAGAATCGGGCAATGCGGCAGCAGTGCTCGACGGTGATCTGGATCCTTTTATCAATGCATATTTAAAGTGGAAAAGTCTTGGAAACTAAAAGATTATTCTGCGGATGCTTCTTCTTTGGATTGCGCCGAAAGATATGTTTCGCACAGTGCTTCGTAAAAGTAAGCATAGGAAGTATATGAGTAGGGAACGACCCAGAGAAGCCCTATACCGAATGAAAGTAATCCTAAAAGATATAACGGAATAAACGAAATCTGAAGTCCGATATATTTAAAGAAATTCTTTGTGTTCATCAAAGAAAAAGTTATAACGAGAATCCAGGGAAGTCTTGCACCGGGATTGTCACAGATTACGAAATAAATCGGAGCAAGATATGCTTCGATTAAGTACACTACAAGGTTTCCGGCAAGAAACAGTATCAGGCTTAATAAGAAACTGTGTATTGTATTAACCGAAAAGAAGAAAGTATAAATAAGATAAGGCAACTGGAAAACCAGACTTATTATAGCCAATATAAGCGAAACAACGATGATTGTTTCGGTTGAACCCTTAAAGCCCGCAAAGATATTTGCAGGGCTTGCTTTTTTTGTGGTGATAAAAGAAAGAAAATAACGGCTGATTCCGTATCTTATCAGTCCCCATACCGAATTGATTGTGATAAAAAGTGCAACATAAAAGATAAAGGCAAACATGTCCGTGCCGAGAATGCCGTACTGCATGAGCAGTTCGAAAACATTTCTTGCACTGAAAAAAAAGAAGGTAACAAGGCAGGGGATGAGCATGTTTCCAAGAAGCCTTTCCCTGGCATAACTTCTTATTTCTCTGTTTGTTCTGATTTTAAGTACTTTGTCGGACATCTGTTAAGCCTCAGTTATTTTACGTTTGTTTCAGGAAGCGTTATCGAAAATTCATCCTGTAAGGTCTGAAAATATTCGTCTAAAGACATTCCGTACATTTCCTGCATAGCGGTATTGTATCTGTTTCTGATTTCGGGATCGGTTTTAAATTTATAAATGCCGAGCGCAATCATACAGCCGTTTATGATAAATGCGATAATAGCTACGACTATGGCAGCCTGTGCGGCGAAATGTCTGGTCTTTAATCTTCCTTTGGAAAGATGCGAAATAATCATTGCAATAGGAGAAAGAATAAAGGGCATAAAAAACACTCCGAGCACTGCCGACACGAAGGATAAGCCCGACACGGTCAGGGCACTGTATGCAGTTTTGGCATGTTTAGCTTCGCTTTTTACGTATTCCATAGTTTTGAATTATAACACAAATTTATTGTTTGGGAAATGTAATGTTTAAGTCCACATCGCCTTCGATACCGTCGATTCTGCCCTTGTCGGAATACTGCCATACGGTGATTTCGTAAGGGAAGTAAATCTGTGTATCGTA
>CAMYYF010000098.1:0-5535 GCA_947303375.1 uncultured Lachnospiraceae bacterium | reverse complement strand
GAGAAACTACGCATCTTAGATGTATTTTAGGAACTTTTTATTCTCGTACATTTTCGCATCCGCACGCTCGAAAACATCGGATAATGTTTTGTCGTTAATCGAGTCGTAGTCGGCAAGTCCAGTGGCTATGACAACGCCTTCTTTTTTGCCGATATTTTTTATCACAACAGCACGAATCTGTTTCAGGAGTTTTTCTCTGTTGATGTAATCTCCCGCGTTTAATACTACCACAAATTCGTCGCCGCCGATACGGTAAACCGGACTGTGAGTGAATGTCTCGCAGATAAGCTTCGAGGCTTCGATAATGTACTCGTCTCCGACCTTGTGTCCGGCAGTATCATTGATGACTTTAAGGTTGTTGATGTCGCATACAATGATTGCAAAAGGAGATATCGCAGCGCCTGAAGCAATCTTTCTTTGCACGGATTCTTCGAATTCCTTGTATGCGTTTTTATTCTTGACTCCGGTAAGTTCGTCTTTTCTTGCAAACTCTCTCTGCGTGGTCAGTTCGCGAAGCTGCTCCTCTTCTTTTCTGACCTCTTCGTCGATGTTTTCGATACCGATTACAAAGTGAACCTTATCGCTCGACCAGAGCACCGTCAGCCTCATGTTCTTTTGTATGTCTTTGTCGATTATTTTAAAATCGGTTCCGATTTTTCTTCTGTTTTTAAGATCACATTTAAGGCTCTCTTTGTTTAAAATATCCAGCACGGTTTTCTTGTCTTCAGGAGATATTTCGAAATGAGACTCTTTGGAAACATCGTCAAAGAAATCTCCGCCGTTTTTCTTTATCACAAATCTGCCTGTTTTTTTGTCGGTTCTGTATTCGGTATACTCGCCGCTTTCCGAATTGACATTGTAGATTACGTCGTATTTATCGGCCAGGGTCTCGGCTATACGCGTATAGGTAATCTTTTCCTTTTCGGTGTTGTCGGATTCCTGGGTAGAAGAAATATAAATCGTTCTGCCAAGCTGTCCGGCTATGTATTCGCCCTTGTCAACTATATCCTGAGTCAGCATGCAGACTAAAATACCGTAAATATAATCCTTGAAAATAATCGGAAAAGCTATGAAACCTCTTCTCTTTGATGAGAGTTCTTCTCTTTTGAAAATTTCGGTTATCGGGCTCTTCTGTCTTTCCGGAGGTATTACGAAAAGTTCGCCGGACTTGGTGTAACAGTGAAGGCTGACCTCGTCGGGATAAACATGCGCATTATCCTTTTCAAAAATGGCCGGAGACTCAAACATAAAAAGTGCCGCATCTTTGAGTCCGAGTCTGTCGAATCTTCCTACAATCTCATTAATCAGTTCGGTGCTCGAACTGCTCAAATCGATGCACTCTGTTAAGAAGTTTTCAAGGATAACCCTGTTTGACGCAAAGTTTGAGGTTTCGGTGCTCATTCTTCTGGAGAGTGCCTGTATCGCACTGTTTCTCATGTGCATAAACAGACGATTTATCGTCACCGCCGTGGAAGGGTTTCTCTGAAGCGCATTAATCGAATTCTGGAATTTAACCATACTCTTTAACATCTTGGTGGCATCGGTATAATCGGTTGCATCATTGTTAAAGAAGGTTTCGATCAGTTCCCTGGTTTCTTCGTACTCTTCCTCGCTCATATATCTGTTTTTCATGGCTTTTGTTATTCTGCTGATAAACTCATAAAAGAGACGTCTTAAATCAACGGAATCTTCATCGATACAGTTATATCTGTATCTGTAAAAGCAGTCGTCAAATATTCTGTAAATAAATTCTTCATCGATATTTAATATCTCCAAGGAAGAATAATCGTTTGATTCATACTCGCAAGAATCTCTGCCGTAAAGCTTGGTCGGAACCATTACGGATTCCACCTGCTCTCCGTCAATCATTTTTAAAAGAAGTTCGAGGGATTTCTGTCCGAGCGTAACGCTTTCCGCACCGATGGTAGCAAGAGAAGGAATCATATCTCCGGCTTTTCTGGTGTTGTCAAAACCGAATACATAAATATCTTTGCCCGGAGTAAGTCTTTTCTTTTTCATAGCTTCGTAAAGACCTACCGCGGACTCGTCGTTAACGCAGAATATTACTTCAAGATCCGGACATCTGTTTAAAAGTCTTTCAGACTCGGGAATGGTATTTACAGACATATCCGTAGCTTCATAACATTCGGGCTTTAATTCGAGTTTGTATTTTTTCAGGCAGTTTTCGTAAATTGCCTTTCTTCGGCAGGAATCGAGGTTGTCTTCACGACCGCCCAGCATTCCGAACTTCGTAAAATTACAGATGTTTACAAGATAATCCACTGCTTCCTTGATACCCGGTTCATTGTCGTAATTGACATTTACCATACCTTCAAGTTCGGATACGAAAAATACCTTCGGAACATCCGCTAAAGTTTCAACGAATCTCTTGATAATGATCTGTTTCTTAACCTTGGCCATACTTCCGAGAGCAACCAAAAGACCGTCAAATTTGCAGAGCTCTTCGAGCCTGTAAATCGAATTGTAGACATTCTTGTAGCGCGACTGCATATCGTCTTCATGTCCGATATCCACATATTTGCCGGCTACAACCACTATTTCGATATCTCTGTTTTTGGGAACAGAACCGACAATACTTTGAACAACGTCTTTTGCAAATTCGGTATATACGTTCTCAATGATAAGACCGATTGTCAGTTTGCTATTATTGTTCTTCATTACTTTATCCCCGTAAAATCATTACTCCAAATTTATTTCAGGTGTCGGTTTCGAGAATAGGAACCCTTGCGAATAATCTATTCCAAACCTGGTCATTTTCTCCTGTATTCCCTGATTCTCCACATACTCAGCCACTATAGCGATATCTCTGGTGGAAAAGTTCTTCCATCCTGCAATGATTGCTATCAGTTTTTCGGACTCTTCACTGTCACAGCATTGTTTTACTATTGAACCGTCAATCTTGATAAAGTCCGAATGAACACTCATTAAGTGCTGAAGATTCGAATAACCGCTGCCGAAATCGTCTATGGATATCTTGCCGCCGAGAGCATGGATTCTGTCAACGAAAGCAACCATTACGTCATAATCGTCTATATCTTCATTTTCAAGTATTTCAAACACAAAGTTTTCGGGATGTTTGGTTGATGCCATAAAATCATAGATGTATTCGGTCAGCTCCGAATTTTTGATATCTCTGATTCCAAGGTTGATGCTGACACTGGTCTTTTCGGAATCTTTGAAAATATCAAACACTCTCGAAATCATCTTCAGTGAAAGCGAATCATACAGATGTCCGAAGCTTCTTGCAACATAGAGGAATTCTTCCGGGAAATAAACCTTTCCGTTTTCGTCCTCGAGTCTCATCAGCGATTCGTAATGATGAATATGCTTTTCTTTGTTATCGTAAATTCCCTGGAAATAAGGAATAATTTTATCGTGTGCAATCGCATAGTTGATCACGTTTACCATGTGATATTTCTTACGAATGCTCTCTTCGTCGAGCTGATCGATCGTGGGTGTAGTCACAAAGAACTGAATGTTCTTGTTCATCATTTCGATTCGCGCCTTCGAATAAGCCGAATCCATGTTTTCCAGAGTGCAGCCGTCAATAAGGCAGAAAAGAGGCACGATTGCGATAAACTCTCTTGATGATTCAAAAAGAGTCTTCTGAAGGCTTCTCATCTCTTCTTCAAAATCCGACAGAGAAGTCCTGTACGAAGGCGTTCCTATCGCAATACGCCAGCCACTGATTAAATACATTTTAAACTTCTTTTCCTGGCAGAATCTTTGGCAGGTTGAAATATAGTTTTTATATGTAAGATCGATGAGCTGTTTGGAAAATACGCTCTTCATACCGGCATTGTCGGTAATGTCTATCATACAAATTCTGTCATATCCCTTGGCTGCGATATCCGTATTTAAAGCCACTTCGTTGGGCAGGGCTTCGCTCTCATCCGTTAAGAGTTTCTTTTCACATCCTCTTAAGAACTCTTTCAGACCGTATTCGTCGTCATTTTCGTCCAAATCATCGTTTTTGGATTCACTCTCCATATCAATGATGTAATCTACGAGTCTTACATTGTCATCAGCAAGCACTTCGGGATGGGAGAAAATATAGGGATTGTACATCTGTGTTCCAAACTTTTCTCCTAAAACAGAAAGGGCGAAAGTACAGTTTGCAAAAGCAAATCTGCCGTTAAGTGTCACGATTTCACCATCCGTAAGACAGCCGCTCATATTGGAGTCCGTGTATGCGGAAAGTTCCCATCTTGAAATATTGGGATACGCCTTTGAACGCAGATGACAGGAATATGCAAACAGTGTTTCCGACTTTTCGAAGTTCTCTATCTTTCTGAACATTTCGCGGTTGTCATCCACAACTTTTTTATCATAAATGAATGCTCTTTTAAGTTTTTTACCTACTTTTACAGACTGGTTTGCCCTAAGAAAGTTTTCTTCATATTTTACGAATACCGGAACATTGTTCTCGCTATAAGCAAAGGGGAAGAGTTCAAAGAGTTTCTGGTCGGACTTGATTTTTTCGCCGACGCCTTTTTTATAAAGTTCTCCCGCATTTTTTCCGTCAAGGGATATAATGCTGTTTTTGGAGACTTCGGTTACTTCATAATCTTTGCCGACGGTCTCTGCGCCCGAGGCACAAGAAGTAACGCAATCAACATCAGCACCGATTACCGCTGCGATAATAACCGCCTCATCGGACGCGCCACTTTCGTCAAACACAAATCCGGGCTCATATACATTTTCATACATTGCTTCGGAAGAAATGGCGAAACCGCCGAGCATATTCGCATTAGGATAAAGGTCGTTGCATTTATCCACATAATCGTATACGTTGTAATATTTTGAAGAAAGGAAAGCAAGAAGAAGTTTTATGTTTTCGTCTTTTAAGACATCCGCAGTTTTTTGGCAAAGCTCTTCGCCCGAAAGTATTCCTTTGTTTTCTTTATCCGTAAAAGGAATCATTACAGACTGAAACTTTGCATTGTCGCTCTGCGTGACGGAAACAATACACTGGTTTCTGTAGATTTTGCCCTGGTAAATAACACCGGAAGTACTGGTTCCGATAATCTTTGCCCTTGGAACAATATGTTTTATGAATCTGGCGAGTTCGACAGCATCATCTTTCTGATGGATAGCCGTGTGAATTCTAACAAGAACATCGCCCTTTTCGTCGTTAATACGAATCTGATTAAACGTTTCCGCAAGTTTCACCCTGGAAACATACTGAAAGTTCCACGTAAACATATATATCTCTCCTCCAAAATCTCCCTCAGGTATATTTTATCACTGAATTTTTTTTCGGCAAATTATTTTATTGACTTAATAGTCAAAATACATATATAATGTCGCTTATTATAATTTTTTTGCGGTATTTTGACATGAAGGAAAAGAAAGCTAAAAAGAACAATACCTTTAAGAGGACTGCATATGCTTTAAAGCTTGTATGGGAAGCCGACAAACTGCTTCTTGTTTTTTCTATATTCAAAAACTCGATTGAACAGATATTCTATGTCTTCTTCTTCGTATATCTGACCAAATTCATATTTAACTGTA
>CAMYYF010000097.1:0-5538 GCA_947303375.1 uncultured Lachnospiraceae bacterium | reverse complement strand
AAGGATTTTGAAAAGCGATAAAAAGAACAAAATAATAAATGCGTTTTTTATAATCGCCGCCATAATCGGATTTACGTTCTACTGTTTTGAACTTGTACTTCTTCACTACAATCAGACGCTTTTTCCGGTCACGGGCAAGTATGAATCGGATCTTTTCGCACATATAGAGATGGCGCTTGACGGCTGGGGATACAGCATACTCGCGGTTATTTACAGACTGTTTGCGCTTATGCCTGAGTTCGGCTTTCATTTTGCGATAGCAACGTTCCTTTGTGTATGCGAAGCCGGAACGTTAGCACTGACATTTATACTTTTAAGAACCAACAGAATTGAAACGAAAACGGCGATAATATTCGCAGCGATGTCGGGCTTTGTTGCACCCGCATATATAAGAGCGATACAGCCGTACAGATATATCGGTTATCAGTCGGGTAGTATATGGCACAATTCAACATATATCGTGATGAAATTCACGGCTCTTATATGCATCGTTTTGTACCTTGCAATATCCGCAAAATACAAAGAGAAAATAAGTGCGGGAGAGTTAATAGCATTTGCGATTTTACTCGCTGTAACCACATCGGTAAAAACAAACTTTATCCTTGTGTTTGCACCCGTAGCGCTTTTATTCCTCATCATCGATTGGATACTGGGAGTGCCTTTTAAAAGACTTTTGTTCTGTGCGCTGACGGTAATTCCTTCGATAGCGGTAATACTTTTCCAGGAGTATGTTTTATTCGGCGAGAGTACGGGAAACGGAATTATTATAGATCCTCTTTACAGTGTTTATTTACGTGCGGAAAAGCCTTACTTTACGATGATACTTTCCGCAGCATTTCCGATAATGATACTGTTAATCAATATCATACCTGTCCTAAAAGACACATTCCTTGATTTTAAGGATAAAAAAAGAGGACTCACGCACCGCTTCTTTTTACTCGCATGGACCATGTGGTTTGTGGCATTTGCGGAATATATACTTCTTCGCGAAACAGGAGAAAGAGAACTCGATGACAATTTCGCGTGGGGATATGATTTTTGCATCTTTATTCTTTTCGTTGTAAGCATAATGTATTTTGTTAAAAATATTTATTCGTTACTCGGAAAGATGAATAAAAAGAATATGTCCGACTTATCGGACACATCAAAAGATGATACGGCACCTGCCAAAGTAAATGCTTTTGATATTTTTAAAGCCGTATACCTTATACTTGCTTTGGCGTTATTGATATATCACACATACTGCGGAGTATTTTTCTTTGTAAGATTAACTCAGGGTATAACATTCTTTATGCAGTAAAAAAATAATTAACGGAGAGAAAAATGAAAATCAGTTTTGTGATCCCTTGCTACAGATCGGAGAAAACACTTCCTGATGTAGTGGATGAGATTAAAACCACAATGGCGACTATCGGACACGAATTTGAAATCATTCTTGTTAACGACTGCTCGCCCGACAAAACATTTGAGGTAATAAAAAAACTCGCAAGTGAGAATGACAATATTCTCGGAATTGACCTTGCGAAAAACTTCGGCCAGCACTGCGCACTTATGGCCGGTATGAGACATACTTCGGGAGACGTGGTAGTATGTCTTGACGACGACGGACAGACACCCGCAGACGAAGTCGGAAAGCTTCTCGACAAACTTGATGAAGGCTATGATGTCTGCTATGCAAGCTATGGCAAAAAGCAGCATTCGGGCTTCAGAAATTTCGGAAGTAAAGTTAACGAACTTATGACTCGAATCATGCTTGGCAAACCCAAGGAACTTAAGGTTTCGAGTTACTTCGCAGCCAAGAGATTTATCGTTGATGACATGCTTCGTTATGAGCAGTCATATGCATATGTTATAGGCCTTGTTTTAAGAGCTACCAAAAACGTTGCAAACGTTGAAGTTAACCACAGAGCAAGAAGTGTGGGCGAGAGCGGATACACACTTGCGAAACTTTTCTCACTCTGGTTTAACGGCTTCACCGCATTTTCAATCAAGCCCTTAAGAATCGCAACAGGCATCGGATGCTTCTGTGCATGCTCGGGCTTCCTTTACGGAATATACACGATTATAAAAAAACTGGTTCTCGTTGATGTACAGGCAGGTTTCTCCGCGCTCATGTCGGTACTTGTTTTCATCGGCGGAATGATTATGCTCATGCTCGGACTAATCGGTGAGTACATCGGTCGAATCTATATCTGCATGAACAATTCACCTCAGTATGTAATTCGTGAAAAAGTCGGAAAGATTGATAATTAATGGATAAAAAAGAGAAGAAAAAAAATAAAAAAACAAAGCTTATAATTCTGGACTGCATATTCCTTGCGGTCCTTGTTTTGTTTCCTTTTCTTCATCTTGCATTCGGTGTCGAATTTACCGATACCGCATACAGCCTCGGCAATTACGAAAACCTTGATAAGATGAATCTTACCTGGACTGTGGCAACTTTCTGGGCTAACATGGTCGGAAAGTTTTTCACCATGCTTCCTTTCGGTGCCACATGGATAGGAATGAAATTTTATACGACTCTGGTGCCCGTTGTCGGTGTCGTTTTTTCATATCTTTTCCTGAAAAAATATATGCCGAGAGTATTCGTATTTGTCGGTGAGATTCTGGCGATATCTCTTTTCTGGTGTCCGACCACCATTCTTTACAATTATCTGACATATCTTCTTTTTACCCTTGCGGTAATAGTTCTTATAGAGTCCCTTGAAAAAGATAAAAGATGGGGTCTTGCATTCGCGGGAGTTATCCTTGCGTTCAATGTATTTGTAAGATTTCCGAATATTACCGAAACCGCGCTTATAGTAGTGGTATGGTTCAGCGCGAGCCTTAAAAAGAAAAAATTTGTGTACGGTCTAACGGACACATTAATCTGTATCGGCGGATTTTTTGCTGGCATAGCCGCCAATGTCGGACTGATAGGAATTAAATACGGATTTTCTTCGATACCGAATATGGTCATTTCTCTTTTCTCGATGACAGGAGAAAATTCGGGCTATAAACCGACGGGCATGATAATGGCCATCATTACAGGATATACGACTTATTACAAGAGTTTTATTCTTCTTGTCGGCATAACCGTTTTATGCTTTGCGGTAAGCGCGATAATGAAGAAACATTATGTGAGAATAATCACGGTTGTGGCTCAGTTTGTTTTATACGGACTTTTCCTTTTCTGGGCTTATCGAAATCATGTTTTCACGTTCAGATACGACGACTATTCTTCAATGCATTTCTGGATGGTCATATTCTTTTTGATTGCAAACATGATGTCCGTATGGACAATGTTAAGAAAACGCAACGAAACAGTGCATAAACTGATTGCGACTGCGGTACTGGTTATAATTTGGATTACACCTTTAGGAAGCAACAATGCGCTTTATCCTTCGATGAACAATTTATTTATAGTTGCACCCGCTGTTTTGTTTATGATCTGGAATGAACTTTTCAAGGGAAGAAACTTTTATGAGTTACTCGATCTTGAAGCCAGAAATACAATGGTTGCGACCAGAATTTCATTGTTCTTACTTATCGTAACCGCTACCATTCAGTGTATAATTTTCGGATTTGTATTTATCTTCCGTGACACAGGTTTCCCTGCACAAAACAACACGAGGATTGAAGGCAACGAAGTACTCGCAGGAATGCATACCAATCCCGAGAGAGCGGCACTTATAGAAGCGCTGACATCATATGTGGAAGATAAGGGATATGAGGGAAAGAGAGCGATTTTCTACGGAGATATTCCGGGACTCGAATATATATTAAAAATGCCATGCGCGATTTCTCACACATGGCCCAATTTAGGTTCATTCTCTTATGATGAATTTGCTAAAGATATCGACAGTCTTGATGACAAGCCGATTGTATTTATAAACACGGATTATATGGCTGACCGGTACAATCCCAACAAATCCGAGCGCAAGGAAGAATATCTTGAAAAATATCTTGAAGAAAACGGATATTCCTTAAACGCAAAGATTGAATATATCGCAATTTATTCCGCGTATTAGGATTTAACCCATCTTCCGCTGGCTCCGCAGGGAAGTATTAGACCGTTTTCGGATACGGGAAGTCCGATTTCATTTGAGACAACTTCTCCGCCGAATTTGGGTTTGATGCAGGTATTAAGCATATATGAAAGAACTGCAGGCTGAAGCCCCGTGGTATATGAATTGATTAAAAAGAATGTGGAATCTTCGCTTAAAAGTTCTGTGGTCAGTTCAATAAAAGGAAAAACGCTTTCTTCGATTTTCCAGATTTCGCCTTTCGGACCTCTTCCGTATGAAGGCGGATCCATGATGATACCGTCATATTTGTTTCCGCGACGGATTTCTCTTTCGACGAATTTGACACAGTCATCCACAAGCCATCTTATCGGCGCATCACCAAGGCCCGAAGAAATGGCGTTTTCTTTTGCCCATGTAACCATGCCCTTTGAGGCATCGACATGTGTAACCGCTGCACCGGCTTTTGCCGCAGAGAGTGTTGCACCGCCTGTATATGCAAAGAGATTAAGCACCTTAAAAGTTCTGTCCGGATTGTCGGACAGCTGCTTTTTTATGATATCCGAAAACCAGTCCCAGTTTACGGCCTGCTCGGGGAAAAGCCCCGTGTGTTTAAAAGCAAAAGGCTTTAAATTGAATGTGAGTTCATTATAATTAATGCTCCATTCCTCGGGAAGATTTTTAAACTCCCATTCTCCGCCGCCTTTGCTTGAGCGGTGGTAATGACCGTTAAAATGCTTCCAGCCGGGATTGTACTTCGGCGTATTCCATATTACCTGTGGGTCGGGTCGAACGAGAATATAGTCGCCCCAGCGTTCGAGTTTTTCTCCACCGGACGTAGAAATGACTTCATAATCTTTCCATTTGTCGGCAATCCACATGATAACCTCCGATTAAAGTAATTTTCACAAAGAGTATTATATCATATTATGTCCAAATTAAACGAGTACTGCAAAAAGAAAAACTTAAGAGACATGGATATCGAGCATCTGCTTCTTTATCGCATTTGCCTTGTGTTGCTCCCTTTTATGATAGGAGGAACGCTTCTTTTTATATTCTTCGGAGATAAAATTCTTGCTGCCGGCGGTGAATGTTTGTTCAGAAAAGTTTCCGGCTTTTACTGCATAGGCTGTGGCGGCACCAGAGCATTCAACTATCTCGTGCATCTTCATATCCTAAAAAGTTTCTTTTATCATCCTTTCGTACCCTATACTTACCTGGCATATTTTTTCTACACGATCAATTCATTTCTGTATCGTCACAACAAAAAATGTTTCGCCAGACTGAGCCCCTTTGTTCTCATTTACATCGGGGTTGGCATTTTAACTATAAATTTCATCGTAAAAAATATTTTCATATTTTTCGGAATTTACCTGATTTGATTAATTATTCCATCATAAAAAAACTCTACAATAATCCATAAAATAATGTTATGATAAAAAAGTATTTCGGCTGGCAGATTGATGCAAAGTTCGAACTACTTTTTTCATGTTAGGAAAAGGAAAAAGGAACGAAGTATGAAGAAAGAATATGT
>CAMYYF010000096.1:0-5550 GCA_947303375.1 uncultured Lachnospiraceae bacterium | reverse complement strand
CAACGCGGTGCTTTTTTGTATATTCTTGCGCAAAACTTATTTCAACTTAAACAGTGTACCGATTACGCCACGGCCTAACGATGCGCCGACATTTCCGCCGAGGGTCTTGCCGAACTTGCCGCCTACGGCGCCGCCTAATGCCTTGCCTGCTTCACGGCCGACTGTACCGGTTACGGAGCTTGCTACGGACTTGCTTGCGCTCTTGATGGCTTTGTTTCTGTCATCGATCTTCTTCTGAGCAGCCTTCTGTTCTGCGAGAGCGGCTTTTTCAGCAGCCTTCTGCTCTGCGAGAGCCTGCTTCTCAAGAGCCTTCTGCTCAGCGATAGCGGCCTTCTCTGCGGCCTTCTGCTCTGCGATGGCAGCCTTTTCTGCAGCCTTTTTGGCTTCTGCTTCTTCTTTTAGACGCTGTTTTTCAGCTTCTGCTTCCTCTAAAGCCTTCACCCTTGCTTCTTCATCGGTGATGGCCTTTCTCTGAAGGAATTCGTAAGCCGAATCTCTGTCGACTGTCTCGATATATCTGACATAGAGCATGTTTGACTTGATCTGCGAATCTCTCACATTGTCATCGATGGCACCCATCTGGCTCGAAGGAGGCAGGATGTTGCATTTCTTGACGATGGTGGGCACTGCCTGCTCGTCGAGTACGGATACGAGCGCTTCGCCGATTCCGAGAGAGGTGAGTGTTGTGAATGTATCAAATTCGGGATTCTCCCTAAAAGACATACAAGCCGCCTTTGCATCCTTAAGCTCTGTAGGTGTGTAAGCACGAAGAGCATGCTGAATCTTTGTACCAAGCTGGCTTAATACGCCGTTAGGAATATCCTTGGGATTCTGTGTGATAAAGAAGATGCCGACACCCTTTGAACGGATGAGTTTTACAATCTGCTCAATCTTGTCAAGCAGTACCTTTGATGCGGAATCAAAGAGCATATGTGCTTCGTCGAAGAAGAACACGATTCTGGGCTTGTCAAGATCGCCTGCTTCGGGAAGTGTTTCATAAAGTTCCGAGAGCATCCAGAGAAGGAATGTCGAATACATTGTAGGATTGTTGATGAGCTTCTGGCAGTCAAGAACCTGAATGTTGCCCTTGCCTGTGAAATCACAGCCGATCCAGTCGCGGATGTTAAGCGCGGGTTCGCCGAAGAACAAATCTCCGCCTTCGCTTTCGAGTGCGATAACGGCACGGATGATGGAGCCTAAGCTCTGCTTTGTGATATTACCGTATGTAAGTGAAAAGTCCGAAGCGTTCTCGCCTACGAATGTAAGCATGGAACGAAGGTCCTTTGTATCGATTAAAAGAAGACCGTTGTCGTCGGCTATTTTAAAGATAACTGTTAAAATGTCACTCTGAACTTCGTTAAGTCCGAGAATTCTTGCTAAAAGAAGCGGACCCATTTCAGAGATTGTGGTACGAAGAGGCAGACCTTTTTCACCGTAAACATCCCAGAAAGTTGTGGGGTATGATTGGAACTTAAAGCCTTCTTCCGCGAGACCGAATCTTTCTATTCTTCCCTTCATATCTTCGGTTTCGATGCCGGGATTACACATTCCTGCGAGATCGCCCTTAACATCGGCCAAAAATACGGGAACACCGCACTCCGAAAATGACTCGGCCAGAACCTTTAGAGTAACGGTTTTACCTGTACCGGTAGCACCTGCGATCATTCCGTGACGGCAGGCCATTTTGGGAGATACGAATACTTTTTCATCACCTGATTTTGCAATCCAGATTTTATTGTCGTTATACATTTTGTCACCCCTTTATATGTTATTTTTTGGAATACACCGTATAGAAGTAATTATATTATAGTTTGTCCATTTTTTCTATATAAAAAAATAAGGCTTTGTGGTAAAATGTTTGAGAGTAAATGAAAAGAGAGAAAACATGGAAATCTGGAAACACAAAATACAATATTACGAGACAGACAAAATGGGTGTTACCCACCACTCCAACTATATAAGATGGATGGAGGAGGCCAGAGTTGATTTTATGGAAAAGATCGGCTGGAGCTATACGGTACTTGAGGAAAACGGAATTATTTCACCCGTTACCAGTATCGAATGCAAATATGTCGCCGGCACGACTTTCGCCGAGACTATTTCCGTAGAAACGTCCATAGAGGAACTTAAAAACGTAAAGGTCAGGATCAATTACGTGATGAAAAACGAAGAGGGCAAGATTGTATGCAAGGGAGCCAGCGAGCACTGCTTCCTCGATTCGAACGGCACTTTTATTTCCATTGCCAAAAAATTCCCGGGATTTTACGAAGCACTTTCACGTTCCATGGAAAAAGAAGACTGACATTGTTGGACCGTTGCTTTTCGTGACGGTCTTTTTGTGATTTTATGGGAGAGAATATATGCAGTACAGAAATGATAAAAAAGGCAACCCGATATCGCTCATCGGATACGGATGCATGCGCTTTACCAAAAAGGGCGGAGCCATCGATTTTGAGAAGGCCGAAAAGGAAGTTTTACGAGGTATTGAGCTTGGTATCAACTACTACGATACTGCCTACGCATACGGCGGTTCGGAAGAGTGCCTCGGCAAAATCCTTGCGAACAACAACTGCCGCGACAAGGTCAACATCGCCACGAAGCTTCCCCAGTACCTCGTAAAAAACGCAGGCCAGATCGACAAGTTCTTCAATGAGGAATTAAGGCGTCTTCAGACAGACTACATCGATTATTATCTGATGCATATGTTTACCGATGTCAAAAACTGGGACAACCTAAAAGAACTGGGCATCCTTGACTGGATTGAAAACAAAAAGAAATCCGGCGCCATTAAGAACATTGGTTTCTCATACCACGGCGACACGGATATGTTCATAAAGATACTTGATTCGTATGACTGGGATTTCTGCCAGATACAGTACAACTATGTCGACGAGCATACTCAGGCCGGCAGAAGAGGACTGGAGGCGGCAGCAGCCAAGGGTATTCCCGTGGTAATCATGGAGCCTCTTCGCGGCGGAAAACTTGTCAATCTTTTACCCGATTCGGCCAAAAAGCTCATAAAAAACAACGCTCACGGCTGGTCAAGCGCGGAATGGGGCTTAAGATGGCTCTGGAATCAGCCTGAAGTAACCTGTGTTTTATCGGGTATGAATTCTCTTGAAATGGTCGAGGAAAATGCGCGTATCGCGAGTGATGTTAAGGCGGGAGAACTGACCGAAGACGATTTTAAGGTATACGAGGAAATCAAGCGTATCATAGGCGAAAAAGAAAAAGTCGGCTGTACAGGCTGTGCATACTGTATGCCCTGTCCTCACGGAGTCGATATTCCCGCGACCTTCCTCTGCTACAACAAAATGTATTCCGAATCAAAGACCGAAGGCAGATTCGAATATGCCAGAAATATCGGCATGAGAGAAAAGCCGGGGTTTGCCACACTCTGCGTCGGCTGTGGTCTCTGCGAGAAGCACTGTCCCCAGCATATAGCCATCAGGGAAAAGTTAAAAGAAGCGAACAAGGCTTTAAGACCTCTTCCCTACAGAGTTGCGACCTCTTTCCTAAGGAAATTCACGATACATTAGGAAAAGCGTTTCTTTTATGATAAATAAGCCCGCTTTTTTACGATTAATTTACATAAAACTCCGGACATCCCTTAAACAAGGCGTTTTATGCCTTATATATACAAAATACTTGAAAGAAAGCCCATTTTGTGAGAAAATATTATAGTTTTGGAGTTTTTTAGAGGATTAATATGAAGATTACAGACAAGATATTTGGTACACACTCTCAGAGAGAAATTAAAAGAATAAATGACAAGGTAGATGCCATCGAAGCTTTAGCGCCTCAGATGAAGGAATTAAGCGACGAACAGCTCCGTGCAAAGACCGACGAATTCAAAAAGCGTCTGGCAGACGGAGAGACACTGGATGATCTCCTCGTGGAGGCATTTGCGGTTGTAAGAGAAGCTGCTGTCAGAGCCATCGGATTATATCCCTTCAGGGTTCAGCTTATCGGCGGTATTATTCTTCATCAGGGTCGTGTGGCCGAAATGAAAACAGGTGAAGGTAAAACACTCGTTGCAGTACTTCCTTCATATCTTAACGCACTCGAAGGAAAAGGTGTCAACATCATCACCGTCAACGATTACCTTGCAAAGCGTGACGCGACCTTAATGGGTCAGATACATGCATTCTTGGGTCTTACGACCGGCTGTGTATTAAACAGCATGGAAAGCGACGAAAGACGTGAGCAGTACGCTTGCGATATCACATATGTTACGAACAACGAAATCGGTTTCGATTATCTTCGTGACAACATGGTTGTATATAAGGAACAGCTTGTTTTAAGAGATTTAAACTTTGCCATCATCGACGAGGCCGACTCGGTATTAATCGATGAAGCAAGAACTCCTCTTATTATTTCGGGTCAGTCCGGCAAATCAACCAAACTTTACGAAGCGGCCGATTATCTTGCAAGACAGCTTAAAAGAGGTGCCGATCTTGAAGATCAGTCCAAGATGGATATGATTCTTGGTATTGAACAGGAAGAGACCGGTGATTTTATCGTTAACGAAAAAGACAAGGCAGTCAATCTTACCGCAGAAGGTGTTAAGAAGGTAGAGCAGTTCTTCAAGATTGAAAACCTTGCGGATCCCGAGAATATAGAGATTCAGCACAATGTAATCCTTGCTCTTCGTGCGCACAACCTTATGTTCCGCGATCAGGACTACGTTGTAAAAGACGATCAGATTGTCATCGTCGACAGCTTCACCGGACGTTTAATGCCCGGACGTCGTTATTCCGACGGTCTGCATCAGGCTATTGAAGCAAAGGAACATGTAAAGGTTAAAAGAGAGTCAAAGACTCTGGCTACCATTACGTTCCAGAACTTCTTCAATAAATTTAAGAAGAAAGCCGGCATGACCGGTACCGCTTTGACGGAAGAGAAGGAATTCCGTGAGATCTACGGAATGGACGTTATCGAAATTCCGACGAACGTTCCCGTTATCAGAATCGATGAGAACGATGCGGTTTATAAAACCAAGAACGGTAAATTAAATGCCATCTGTCATGAAGTTGAGGAATGCCACAAGAAAGGCCAGCCCGTGCTCGTAGGTACGATTACCATCGATGCATCGGAAGAACTTTCCAGAAGACTTCAGAGACGTGGTATTCAGCATAAAGTATTAAATGCAAAGTTCCATGAAATGGAAGCTCAGATAGTTGCCGAAGCAGGCCAGAAGGGTGCGGTTACAATCGCAACCAACATGGCAGGCCGTGGTACCGATATTAAGTTAGGCGAAGGAGTACCCGAACTCGGAGGACTTAGAATCATCGGTACAGAGCGTCATGAATCAAGACGTATCGACAACCAGTTACGTGGTCGTTCCGGACGTCAGGGTGACCCCGGTTCATCCAAATTCTTCATTTCACTTGAAGACGACCTAATGAGACTTTTCGCATCCGACAGACTGATGAGAATCTTTAACTCCCTCGGTGTATCCGAAGATCAGGAAATCTCACACAAGATGCTTTCACGTGCGGTTGAAAACGCACAGAAGAGAATAGAGAACAACAACTTCGGTATCAGAAA
>CAMYYF010000095.1:0-5550 GCA_947303375.1 uncultured Lachnospiraceae bacterium | reverse complement strand
AAGGAATGATCATCGCAAGGCAAAGTACAATGGCGACCGCCGCGATAATGACTTTTGCTTTTTTTGTATGTAAATTCATCATAATATGTGCACCTCAAAATTATGTGTACGAAAAGGATTATAAATGATATTTACCGTTTTTGCAAGTTTATGTCTAACTGCGCCCGTTCTTTTGTCCGGTCGGACAATAATCTCGTAAAAAACACTCGCTGCACTTGGGTGTCGGAGCCTTGCAGATGCTTCGACCTAAAGTGATAAGATGAATGTTCCAGAGAATCCAGTGGTCCCGAGGGATTTTCTTCATCAGGTCAAATTCGACGTCCTTCGGATCTTCCTTCTTCGTGATTCCGAGCTTTCGGCTGATACGGCCGACATGCGTATCCACCACAATGCTCGGCTCATGATAAATATTGCCGCGGATAACATTCGCGGTTTTTCTGCCGACTCCGGGAAGGGAGGTTAAATCTTCTATGGAAGAGGGAACTTCTCCGCCGAACTTATCATCAAGCTTTTTGCAGCAGCCGATAATATTAACGGCCTTCGCATGATAAAAGCCAAGCGGATGAATTATATCTTCAAGTTCTGCCAAATCGGCATTTGCGAAATCTTTTGCATTTTTATACTTTGCAAATAAAGTCGGCGTTACGGTATTAACTCTCGCATCGGTGCACTGCGCGGAAAGAATAGTCGCAATCAGAAGTTCCAACGCGTTCTTATGCTCGAGATAACATATAAAATCCGTTCCGTACTGTGCATCCAGTGCCTCTATTATTTTTTCGATTCTTTCTTTCTGATTCATGTTTTTAGTATATTCTAATTTTATTTGATTGACAAATGTCTTATAATTCAATTATCCGGAGGAATTAAAATATGAAAACATTGATTGTTTACTATTCACTTGAAGGAAATACCGATTATGCGGCAAACAGGATAAAAGAAAAAACAGGCGCCGACCTGCTAAGATTAATTCCCAAAAAGGCTTACGCCGACAAGGGCTTTAAGAAGTTTTTCTGGGGCGGAAAGAGCGCTGTATTTAAAGATAAACCCGACCTGGAAGAGTATGATGTTGACCTTTCTTTGTATGACAGAATCGTCTTCGGTTTCCCTGTTTGGGCAGGAACATTTACTCCGCCGCTCAGGACTTTTATAGAAGATAACAAAGATGCTATTGTTGAAAAATCTCTCGCTGCATTTGCATGTCAGGGCGGAAGCGGTGCGGAAAAATCCTTTGATAAAATGGCTAAACTCATCGGTATCGAAAAGTTTGAAATAACCGGCATTTTCAATGATCCGCTTGCAAGAAAGAACGACGGAACCGACAGCGATATCGATGAATTCGCATCGAAAATCTCTGAATAAACACAAAAGATTTTCTATCATAAAAGAATCAAATTAGGAGCACCAATGTCTAAAATAAACTGGAAACCCGGAAATATGCTTTATCCCCTTCCCGCCGTTATGATCAGCTGTCAGGAAAAGAATCAGAAACCTAATATAATTACAGTCGCATGGGCAGGAACCATCTGCTCGGATCCCGTAATGGTTTCGATATCCGTCAGAAAAGAACGTTATTCTCACGACATCATAAAAAATACGGGAGAATTCGTCATCAATCTGGTGACCGAAGATTTGACATATGCAACAGACTACTGCGGAGTCAAATCCGGCAGAGATACGGATAAATTCAAGAAATGCAATCTGACACCGATTGCAATCGAAGGTGTAGATGCGCCCGCAATAAAAGAGAGTCCTTTGAATCTTGCCTGCAAAGTAAAAGAAATCAAAGAACTCGGAAGTCATGATATGTTCATCGCCGAGGTTGTAGGCGTGACGGTCGATGATAAGTATATGAATGAAAACGGTAAGTTCGAACTCAACTCATCGAAACTTGTCACATATTCTCATGGCGAATACTTCGGTCTTGGTAAAAAAATCGGAAAATTCGGATATTCCGTAAAGAAAAAGAATTAATCCAGCAAATCAAGTATCTGCGCTTTTGTTCTGAAACCTACGGCTTTGTCCGCTTCGTCCCCGTATTTTAAAACGATTAAAGTGGGAACACTCATAATGCCGAATTCTTCGGCAATATCAGGTTCATCTTCAACATTGATTTTTCCGACTATAATATCGGGATTTTCTTCGGATATATCCTCCAAAACGGGTCCCAGTCTTTTGCAGGGAACACACCAATCGGCATAAAAGTCCAGTAAGACCGTTTTGTCACTTGCTTTGATTTCTTCCAAATTGGATTCTGTCACAATTATTGTTGCCATTTTTTGCTCCTTTTATGATTTTCTGTTCTGATATGATTAATCTCCGACCTTTTTAATAAAAAGTTCAAAAGTTCCGTCGCCGTTATCATCGATTTTTAATATCTCATGCCCTTCTTCCTTGACGCTTCTGGGAACGTTCTGAATAGGTTCTCCGTCGTTAATATGTACCTGCAGAATCTGCCCTTCATCGAGTTCTTCCAGTGCCACCTTGGTTTTTACAAACGTTACGGGGCAGTTAACATCGGTAATATCTACAACATCATCTGCTTCAAATTCGGGATTTGCCATTTTCTTTTCTCCTTATCTCAAATAATTGTAAGTTCTTCTTTGCGAACTGTTTTTTCTTTGTTCACACTCTCCACATGGAAAGCATTCAGAACCGGATTGTCCGCTTCCTCAAGGGATAAAATAAGATAGCTTGCGTTAGAATCATTCGCTAATCTCTTGTCCTCTTCGGACGGACGTGACGGTGATTCGGGATGGGAATGCCAGTTACCGAGCGGCTTTAATCCCTCAGCTCTCATATCTTTGATTGATGCAAGCTGGTCCTTCGGATCAATTGAAAAATGTTCGTTTGTATGATCGATATTTGTCAGAAGATATACTTTTTTAATCTCTCTTACACCATCTTCCCTGTCGATTCCGGCTATCAGTCCGCACGCCTCTTCGGGAAGATTTTCCCTGGCATGTGCCAGTATTCTTTCATAATCGTTTTTGTTTATCGTAACCGTCATGTCTGCTCCTTTTTAATGCGCCTTCAAATCGCACGCGGGCTGTTCATAATCAATGAGCTCAGTGATTGTCGGATGATCGGAACAAACCGCACATCCCTCGCCTCTTGCGGGAAGTTTAATCTTGTGAAACTCCATCTTAAGTGCATCATATGTCAGCAGATATCCTACCAGCAAATCGCCTACACCGGTTAAATATTTCACGGCTTCCATAGCCTGAAGCGAACCTATTACTCCGCCCATCGCACCTATTACACCCGCCTGCTTGCAGGTAGGTACCGCATCCTTGGGTGGCGGATTCTTGAAAATACATCTGTAGCAGGGTCCTTCCCCGGGAATAATGGTTGTAAGCTGGCCTTTGAATCTGATGATTCCCGCATGACTTAAAGGTTTTTTCGCCATCACGCATGCATCGTTGATTAAGAATTTGGCCGGGAAATTATCCGTTCCGTCGAGGATAAAATCATAGTCTTTTATCAGATCCATAATATTGTCGCTTGCAACGAACTCATGATATGTATTTACTTTAACATCCGGATTGATGGCATTCATTGTTTCCCTTGCGGATTCAACCTTTCTCTTTCCGATGTCGTTGGTTGTATGGATTACCTGACGCTGAAGATTCGACAAATCAACCACGTCTGCATCAACTATACCGATTGTTCCGACACCTGCTGCCGCAAGATACAAAGCCGCAGGAGCACCCAATCCGCCGGCACCTATTATCAGGACTTTTCCGTTTAATAATTTTTTCTGCCCTTTGGCACCGATTTCTTTTAAAATAATATGTCTGGAATATCTCTCCAGCTGTTCGTTCGTAAAAGCCATTATCTGCCTCCGCCCATAAAATACAGGAATTCAACCACATCGCCTTCTTTTAAAACCGTTGTATCAAATTCGCCCGATTCAACGAATTCTTCGTTGACGGAAACTGTCACATACTGCGGTGTTTCAACATTTTCGGATGCTATAAGTTCCGTTACGGTGAGCCCTTCTTTTACGTCCTTTTTTTCTCCTGCTACTGTTATGTTCATTTTTATTCTCCTCTTTGATAAATACTCATCATCCGAATTTCATCAGATAATGTAATACCATTCATCGCTTTGTTTGATTTCTTCGGTTTTAACCACATTATCCCTTGTGCGATACTCCATTTCGGGATTTTTGATGCTCACTCTGGTTCCCTCGGGCACGGAAGACGTGATAAATGTATTGCCACCGATAATGGAGTTGTTACCTATCACGGTTTCACCACCGAGAATCGAGGCTCCCGCATAAATCGTAACGTTATCTCCGATGGTTGGATGTCTCTTCTTGCCGGATAACTTCTGGCCTCCTCTGGTCGATAACGCACCAATGGTCACTCCCTGATATATTTTTACATGGCTTCCTATAACAGAAGTTTCTCCGACTACTATTCCGGTCGCATGATCTATGAAAAAATAATCTCCAATCGTCGCGCCCGGATGAATATCCACTCCTGTCTTGGAATGTGCATATTCGGTCATAAGTCTGGGTATTACGGGAACTCTTAAAAGATATAACTCATGTGCCAGACGGTAAACCGTTATTGCCACCAGACCCGGATAAGCGAGTATTATTTCTTCAAAGCAACCTGCCGCGGGGTCCCCGTCATAAGCCGCCAGAAGATCTGTTTCAATAGTTCTTCTTATGCCGGGAATCTTATAAAAGAATTCCTTACAGATACGATAACTTTCGATTTTTCTGTCTTCCTCGGTCATCTCTCCCCTCAGTTTACAAAAATCAAGAGCAAGCGTTATCTGTTTGTTAAGATGATAAAAGATATCCTCGACGGTAACCGCAAGTGAATTGTCGGGATTGTATATTTTATAAGATTTATCCTTGTAATAGCCCGGATATACCAGTCTGAAAAGGTTTTTGACCAGTTCCGTTACTTCCGCTTTGCTTGGGTTGTTATAAAGGTTCATGACATCAATGTTTTTCTTCCCTTTATAATCGTCCAATACGATTTTAACTATTTCGCTTATCTCGTTTTCTTTTATGATTTCTTCCATTGCCATACCCGTTTTCTTTTTTTCTTCGGTACCGGGCACCTTTCGATGCCCGATACCTTTTCTTTACGCAAATGTTTTTAATACTTTTACAAGTGCATCAATATCATCCGGCGAATTGTATAAAGCGATTGTCGGTCTTACAGAAGATTCATAACCGAAATGCCTTAATACAGGCTGTGCGCAGTGATGGCCGGTACGTACCGCTATTCCGTATCCGTCGAGTCTCTTTCCCACTTCCTCGTCGGAATATCCGTCGAGTTTAAAAGAAAGTGCCGATGATTTGTTAAGCGCCGTGCCGATTAAATGAAGTCCTTTTACGGTCTTCATTTCCTTCATTGCATACTGCAGCAGCTCATGCTCCCAGCGATATACGCAGGGCATGCCTATATCCGTCAGATACTTAAGTGCTGCGCCAAGTCCTACCGCATCCGCTATGCTTCCCGTACCCGCTTCGAATTTATTCGGGATGGGGTTGTAAATGGTGCGTTCAAACGTTACGTCAGCTATCAT
>CAMYYF010000094.1:0-5576 GCA_947303375.1 uncultured Lachnospiraceae bacterium | reverse complement strand
ATTCATATGAAGGCCTACAAGGAAAAAGTTCCCGTAATGGTAATCGGCGGATGCGCAGGAAGTTTCTTGGGTGAATATCAGGCGGGCGGAATCATCACCGTTCTCGGTCTTGATGCCAAGGAAAAGAATAAAAAGATTGTAGGATTCTTCCCCTGCACAGGTATGCACGGCGGAAAAATGTATTTAAGATCCGACTGCGAAGGTGTACAGTTCCCCGGACAGGTTATCGTAAGCCATGCTAACGGAAAAGACCTCGAGGAATTAAGACCTATACTCGAAGAATATTGCAAAGAGTTCGATCTTGACGCTGAAGAGATTCTTAATGCCGAATTTACCGTTCTTACACCCGACAGCAAAAATCCCTATAAACAGATGTATGTAGCTAACTAAATCTACGGGGCATAAACTCTTAACCCCGTAAAACAATAAATGTTTTGAAAGGACGAGGGGTATGAGATATTCAAAAGAAGAAGTAATGCAGTTTGTAGAAGAGGAAGACGTAAAATTCATACGTCTTGCTTTTTGTGATGTTTTCGGCAAACAGAAAAACATTTCGATAATGCCGAATGAACTTTCGAAAGCCTTTAAATATGGAATAGCTTTTGACGGTTCCGCTATAGTCGGATTCGGTGACGAAACACATTCGGATCTTTTAATTCATCCCGATCCCGAAACTCTTGCATTTCTCCCCTGGAGACCCGAGCACGGCAAAGTAATTCGTATGTATTCAAGTATTACTTATCCTGACGGAAAACCTTTTGAATGCGATACCAGAACATTTCTTAAAAAAGCAATAGAGGAAGCCGCAAAAGAAGGCTATACTTTCTATTTCGGTGCCGAACAGGAATTCTATCTTTTCAATCTTGACGAAAACGGCAAACCCACCAAAGAACCTTACGATTATGCGGGATATATGGATATCGCACCCGATGAAAAGGGTGAGAATATCCGTCGTGAAGTATGTCTGACACTCGAACAGATGGGCATTCGTCCCGAGAGTTCACATCACGAAGAAGGTCCCGGACAGAATAAAATCGATTTCAGATATTCGGACGCATTAACCGCAGCCGACAATGCAATGACGTTCCAGACTGTTGTTAAGACGGTTGCAGGCAGAAACGGAATTGCTGCAGACTTTAGCGCAAAACCTTTAAAGGGTAAACCCGGCAACGGATTCCATATCAATATATCCGTAAAACCCGAAGATAACGAAGAAAACATGAAGGGTCTTCTTGCAGGAATAATTGATAAAACAGTTGAGATGACTGCTTTCCTTAATCCTACGGAAAACTCATATGAAAGATTCGGAGAAAACAAAGCTCCGGGTTATGTTTCGTGGTCCAGAGAAAACCGTTCACAGTTGGTAAGAATTCCTGCAGCTGTAGGCGAATACAAGCGTATAGAACTTCGTTCTCCCGATCCTACCACCAATCCTTACCTTGCATTTGCACTTTTAATCTATGCAGGTCTTTACGGAATTAAGAACAAACCCGAGCTTCCCGAAGAAGCAAATATCAATCTTTACAAAGCTGACGAGGAAACATTAAAGAATTTCACCAAGCTTCCTTCAAGTCTTGAAAAAGCTAAAGAGATAGCATCTAAGAGTGATTTTATAAAGACACATATTCCTTCCGAGATATTGAATATTTATCTCAAATAAACCCGCTTAAAAGGGCATTTATTTTGGTGTCATATTCTAAAAGGAAGGAGGAGATGCAATGAGCCTTGAAGAGCGTGATTACAGCGTACTCGTGGTATCTGCCGCAGAAAAATTTAATACTGTGATATCGGAATTGCTTCAGGAATCGGGCTACAGACAGATTAAGTATGAATCTTCTGTATCAAGCGCTCAGAGAGCATTTGCAGAAAGATTTTATGATTTTGTCATTATCAATGCTCCGCTTCCCGATGATATGGGAACAAGATTTGCGATTGATCTTTGCACATCCGGAAGTACCGTCGCACTTATAGTCGTCAGAGCCGAAAACTTCGAAGAGATAAACGAAAAAGTTTCAAGACACGGTGTCTTTGCAATTCCGAAACCTATGAGCCGTCCCGTAGTAGAGATGGCGCTTAAATGGATGGCCTCCTCCAGAGAGAGGCTAAGAAAAACTGAGAAGAAAACTCTTTCCATCGAAGAGAAGATGGAAGAAATCCGTATCGTCAACCGTGCGAAATGGCTCCTTATCAACGAACTTAAGATGGATGAGCCGGGCGCACACCGCTATATCGAAAAGCAGGCAATGGACCGTTGCGTCACACGTCGCGAGGTAGCAGAGGAAATCATCAGAACATATTCATAAATAATTATTACGGTATCGATTTTTTCGATACCGTTTTTTATGAGATATATGATAATATTAAATTGTGTTGTATTATTTTAATCTTTTATGATAAAGGGGGACAATATGAGAGTAAGGATTAATTATAATAACAGAAACAGAGAAAATGCGACAATTGTCATTGAGGTTGTTCAAATGAATCATTATGATGAGGGCACTATAGGCTTGGTTCTGCCACATTCGGAATACTTCTCAAGCAAAGGCTATAATGTCTATGAGTCTACAGAACAAGTAGATGAACATGATTTTTCTTACTGGAGCGATACACTGCTTAGGACAGGTTATTTGGATCTTACCCGCACTAATTTAAAATTTAATCGTTATAAAGCGAAACCCGTAAATACTTGAGTTTTATGACTAACTATGTTTTTGCAATCACTTATGTTATAATTCATAAGATTGCAAATTTGTAAAAATGAGGAAGAATATGAAACTTACTGATATCTACAAAACAAAAAAGACGGTTTTATCATTTGAAATATTTCCGCCTAAGAAAGATGACGAACTTAAAAATATCGATCCAACACTGGAGATTTTATCCGACTTAAAGCCGGACTATATTTCGGTTACATTCGGTGCGGGCGGACATGCAAATAACAGTAAGACAATAGCTTTGGCTAAGAGAATAAAAGAAGTATATCACACGGAGCCTGTTGTACATCTGACAGGGCTTTGTTATGACAAAGAAGAGATAGATGCTTTTGCAAAGGAAATTCAGGCAGCAGGCGTTGAAAATATCCTTGCGTTACGTGGAGATATCAATCCCAACGTTCCGGCCAAAGGCGTCTTTCCTCATGCATCGGACTTAATCGCATACCTTAAGGAATCATATGATTTTTGTATCGCGGGCGCATGCTATCCCGAGATTCATCCCGAATCAAAGGACAGAGTGGAAGAGATGAAAAATTTAAAGAAAAAGGTCGATGCGGGCGCAGAAGTCCTCTTGTCACAGCTTTTCTTTTCGAATAAAACCTTTTATGAGTTTACGGAAGTCTGCCGTATAGCAGGTATGGATGTGCCCATTACTCCGGGTATTATGCCTGCGCTTAATGCTTCACAGATTAACAGAATGGTTACTATGTGTGGCGCGACACTTCCCCACAGTTTCCAGAAGATAATCGAAAGATTCGGCAACAACAAGGATGCTTTGTTTGACGCAGGTATGTCATATGCACTTAGCCAGATAATAGATCTTCTGGCAAACGATGTAGACGGAATTCATCTTTACACCATGAACAATCCCGTTGTGGCCAAGAAAATCTGCGAAGGCGTAAAGAATATAGTAAACGCATAAAAGATGGATAATAAAGAAATTTTCAACAGAATATTTCCGACTGCATGCAGATACATGAGAGTAAATCCTCTCTTGGTTGATGAGGAATTTAATTTAAAATCGTTTAAGGTTTTTGAAACTCTCATGGAAAATGTCCGGTTTAAGGGACAGCATGAATATATAAGCGTCGAAGATTTGATGAATGTAGATAAGGAACTGACGGGTAAAAGCGAAGATCTTTCATTTTATCTTGAAGGCTGCACGGAGGCGGTTGTTTTTGCAACGACTCTCGGAGTAAACGTGGATGCATATTCCAAAAAACTTCAGTCAAGAGATATGTCGCTTGCGGTTATTTATGATTCGCTTGCATCAGCGCTTCTTGAATTTTATACCGACGAATACGAAAACGGTTTATCGCTTGGAGCGCATACATTCAGATTCGCACCCGGCTACGGAGATATTCCCATAGAGCTTAATTACATAATCATAGATGCACTTTCGATTTCAAAGAAAATCGGAATATACAAGTCTTCAAACAATATGATGCTTCCGCAAAAATCCATGATTACATTCTGCGGATTAGGCAAAGAGGTTGCACCCACATGCGCGCATTGCATAAGACTTAATAACTGTTCGCTCAGAAAAGAAGGCTTCAGGTGCTACAACTCATAGAAAATGAAAAATAAAAAAGGATAAAAAATGCTAAAAGATTTACTCGGTAAAAAAACCTTGTTCTTTGACGGTGCCATGGGTACACAGCTTCAGGCTAACGGTCTTTCCATCGGCGCTATCCCCGAAGAACTGAATATAGACAGGCCTGAACTTCTCGTGATGATTCACGAGAATTATTTAAAGGCGGGTGCAGATTTTATCACTACCAATACATTCGGTGCAAACGCTCATAAAATGAGCCGTGCGAAATATCCGAATACCGAAATGATAAAAGCTGCGGTTAAAAATGCGGATACTGCCAGAAAGAATCTCGGCAGAGAGAATGATTCTTTTATAGCGCTTGATATCGGACCGATAGGAGAACTTCTTGCACCCATCGGAACGCTTTCTTTTGATGACGCTTACGAGCTTTTTAAAGAACAGATTGTATGCGTAAAAGACGATATCGATTTGGTTATATTTGAGACGTTCGGCGATTTATACGAATTAAAGGCAGGCGTGCTTGCGGCAAAGGAAAACTGCGACAAGCCCGTATTTGTTTCCGTATCATTTGACAAGAGCGGACGTACCTTAACAGGTACCAATCCCGAAACTTATATAAACGTAATGGAAGGTCTCAAGGTTGATGCGATAGGCGTTAACTGCTCACTCGGCCCCAAGGAACTCGAGCCCGTTATTAAGACTCTTCTTGAAAAATCACATATTCCCGTAATCATTCAGCCAAACGCCGGTCTTCCCACATTAAGGGACGGCAAGACGGTATTTGAACTTACACCCGAATCTTTTATTGAGGCACTTTCGAATGTTATGAATGAGGGTATTGCGGTAATCGGCGGATGCTGCGGTACATCGCCCGAATTTATTAAGGCTGAAAAAGAAAGCTTTCCTGCAGACGTAAAGCAGAGAGAAGTTCCTTTAAGAACGGCAGTATCAAGTTCCACAATGACTGTATATCTTGATGAAGATGTAAAGGTCTGCGGCGAGAGATTAAATCCCACGGGCAAGAAAAAACTCCAGGCAGCACTTCGTGAAGAAAACTACGATATGCTTATATCCGAGGCAATTGCGCAGGAAGATGCGGGAGCAAAGGTGCTTGATGTAAATGTCGGACTTCCCGGAATAGATGAAGCTGCGGTAATGAAGAAAATAATTCCGATGCTTCAGGAAGTGGTTTCGATTCCTCTTCAGATTGACTCGTCAAACCCTGCGGCAATCGAAGCCGCATGCAGAATATATAACGGCAAACCGCTTATCAATTCGGTTAACGGCAAAGATGCGGTAATGGAAGC
>CAMYYF010000093.1:0-5645 GCA_947303375.1 uncultured Lachnospiraceae bacterium | reverse complement strand
AAGGCCAGAGAAGACGGTGTTATTATATATGTAAGCGAAGCAATATCAAACGGTGTTGTGGTTAAGGGCAAGGATATTTTAACCGAAGCCTGCGGAGATGTAGGCTTTTATACCGAGGTAAAAAATTCTGATTACGAATACGAAGTGGGCGCAGTTTACAAAGCTCAGTCCCCCACAATGGAATTTGATGTTGAGATAACAGAGATAGAAGAAAACGCTTCGGGAAGCAAAACGCTTCATTTCGAGCCCGTCAGTGATGATGTGGTCTATGTAAGTACCGAGAAATTTGAAGTTATTATTCCTCTGGAAGAAATCAAAGATGTGGTATATCTGGAAGAAAAACTCGTTTACACCGCCGCAAACGAAAAGAGTTTTGTATATCTGGTGGATGAAAACGGTTTCAAAGATCCCGTTTACGTGGAAGTAGGTCCCGTTGTGGACGGTATGATTATTATTACGAACGGACTTAACGGCGGAGAAGAGGTGGCTGCAAAATGATAAAATCCAAAAAAATTAAAACTCTGGCTCTTTCGTTAGGTGCCGTCATATTCCTGGCATCCTGCACTTCAAATAAGGAAGTTCCCGAACTTTTAGAGCCTGTCGGCGCGGAAGCCACATTCAGGCCCGTTGAAACTGCGGATATGGGTCTTGCGAAGATTATTATCGGTAATGTATCCGGTCAGGAATACTGTCATTTTTATGAGAAAATGATTGTAATAAAAGATATTAAAGTTGCTGTCGGTGACTATGTCAACGAGGGCGATATTTTAGTGGAAGCGGACCTTGATTCGGTTAAGGATCAGATAACTGACCTTAATTCCAATTTAAGTGTATTAAACGCCGAACATGAGGCCGAAGAGAAAAAATATGAAATCGAACTGGCCAAACTGGAACTTCAGAAAGAAGAGGCCGAATACAACAAAAACCTCGGAATCTTCAGTGAAGACTATGTAAAATCCTTTGACAAGACCATTGAGTCTTTTAAGGAAAATTATACATATTCCGGCGAACTCTATGATTTCCAGAAAAGAAAAATAAACGAAAGTCTTACGGATCTTAACAAAATAGTAAACGACGGTGTCATCAGGGCTAAAAAGAGCGGATACGTTACTTTCAAAAAAGATTTGAAATCCGGAAATACCGCTTCGGCATTCGAAAATCTGGTAACGGTTACAGACCCCGAGGATTTGTTTATTGTTTCACAGGGTGATACCAGATCATACAATTACTCCAAGTATCCGGTTAAATTTGCTTTCATCGAAGGCAAAAAAGTGCCTATAACCGAATATGCTTACACGGACAGTGAAACGGTTTATTCCAAGGCACAGAATCTTTTCCCCGTACAGCGCTTTAAGACCGAGGAAGAAACCAATTTAGAGATGGGAGATTTTGTTCTCTTAGAGTTCTATGCCAATGACAAAAACGATTGTCTGGTAGTCGGAAAAGATTCGGTAAATACCGATGATAAAGGATCGTTCGTATATGTTAAGGCCGATGACGGTTCACTTGAAAAAAGATATTTTGAGATGGGCGCATCGGACGAACACAATTATGAAGTCATTAGCGGCCTCGAAGAGGGAGAAATGGTTCTTTATTCTCAGGAAGCGACTCTTCCGAAAATGGAAGAACAGTATGAGGTTAAATTAAAGACATTCAATCAGTTTGAAACCGCAAAAGGAATTAAGTATGTCGAGCAGTCTGCACATTCTTATTTTTCGGACGATGAAGGAGAAGTTGTAGAGATTTTTGCGAACGAACTTGAAGAAGTCAAAAAAGGTGATCCTATATTAAAAATCATGATTGATTCCGAAAAAGGAAAACTTGTCGGAATAGAAAACATGATTAAAAGTGAAAACAGGGATTACGACAACTTCGTAAAAGATTCGGAAAAGGAATTTGAAGATTTAAACAAAACCATCAGCGACTGTACAAATGAGTCAAAGCAGTCGGTTGCTAGGCTCGAAGAAATAAAGAAAGCACTTGCCGATGCGAACACAAGCACGGCGGATATGCTTGATTTGTCCAAGGAAAAATCCAAACTTGAAATGGAAACAAATGACAGAGCTTATGATGTCAAGTATGCCGAGATGGATTTAAAACTCCTTGAAATAAATAAGGAAATCCGCAAAAAACAGCATGACAGTACCATAGCATCTTTGAACAGACAGCTTGAAACCGCCAGAAAGAACAACGACGGAACCGGATTTAAGACCATTTATGCCGAATATGACGGTAAAATCACTTCGATGCCGGTTTCCGAACGGGATAAGGTCAATGTAGGCAAGAAACTCGCAGAGATTTCATACTATTTTGACGATATTGTAAAATTCGGCGGACAACATGATCCCGAACCCACAGGATACAAATTCTCGATTACCATGAAGGATGAAGACTATCCGGCAGAGGTTATAGCGGGAAATACCAATTCGTTTGCACATGTGTTTACCGAGAACGGCAAAGTTTACTGCACTCCGCCTGCGTATGATTCAAATACTTTCTATGTGCGTGTGAATGACGAGAAATTTTTCTCGTATGACAGCCAGTTTACGACGGAAGAAATTTCATATTATAAACTCAGTCTGGATAACATGCTGACGGTTCCCGGCAATTATGTATTCAAGGAAGTATCCTTTGATAAAAAAGAATACTATTATGTTTGGATTTTAAACGGAGACAGCGTTTACAAGAGATACGTACAGACCGGATTGGATCAGAGACTCGGAAGTCTGGACAAACCGGTGATTATAAACGGATTACACGAAGGAGACGTTCTTGTTAAGTAACGAAAGAAGGATAAAATGATAAGATTTATCAAATACAAAATACTGAATAAAAAGTGGCTTAATATCTGTTTGCTTACCGGAGTTGTTCTTCTGTCGGCATTTTTAAGCGTATATCCGATGTTTAAGGAAGGAAGCCTTAACAGACTGCTTCAGAATCTTTTTAAAGATTATACGGAAAAGTATGTTACATATCCTGCCGTAATGTCCACTAAAGGATCTTTAAATGTAGGCGGCTATAAGGATGTGGATGCGGCTTTGGGATTTTTGAACAGTCTTGAGAGCAAGTGGAACTATTATATTGACGTTCCCGTGATTCAAAGGCAGCAGGTACTTGAAATACCCGTAGGTTATGCGGAAGAAAACTTAACGGGCAAATCCAGACAGCTGATGTTCGGTTATTTAAACAATTATCGGGATCATGCCCAGATTTTGGCCGGAGTATGGCCCGAAGAAGCCGAAAAGTCGGAAAACGAAATGGTTAAAGAAGCCCTAAAAGAAGGTGCAATTCCTGTTGCGGTATCACAGAAAACATATGATACCGAAGATCTGACTATCGGACAGCACTGGACTGCAGTGGTTAAAAAAGACGATGAGAAAATAAATGTTGATGCGGTTATCTGCGGTATCATCGAAGAAGTTGACGACGGAGATCCCTTCTGGGACAGAAGATTAAGAACCTTTGACAGAGTTCTTTTCACAACCGGAGAAGATTTTTCGACTCTTTTGGGAATATACAGTCAGTCGACAATGAATTATACCGAAAGAGTAATGTTTGATTATACATATATCAATTACAACAACGCCGAAGAATACTTATCGTATTTAAGACAGTTCAGGGCAATCGATTCGGATCTTACTTCGAATTTTGAAAACATTCTGTCTTCCTACGTGGAATCCAAGAAGACAATCAGTATTATTCTTTTCACATTCGAAATTCCGATTATTGCACTTTTACTTCTTTTCATTTATATGATTTCGAGCCGAATTCTCGAGATGGAGACCGGCGAAATCGCAATGCTTAAGAGCCGTGGTGTCTCAAGGTTTAAAGTCATCAGACTATATATGCTTCAGTCATTTGTGATTGCGATTACAGGCTCAGTCATCGGTCTGCCTATCGGATATCTTTTCTGCAAGCTGGGAGCCGGAACGGATGCGTTTCTTGTGTTCACCCTAAAAGACACGACCATCTATCAGCCGACACTGATGATGCTTGCATTCGCGGGAATTGCATTTGCACTTTCCATGCTTTTTATGACAATACCGGTTATTCCTCTTTCGAGATTTACGATTATCGAAAGAAGATCGCATAAAAACGCAGGCAAGGGAAAAGCTTTCTGGGAGAGATTTTTCCTGGATATACCTCTTCTGGCGCTTTCGGGATATCTCCTTTACAACTATATGAAACAGAGAGAATCGATTTCGCTGACCGTTATTGCGGGCGGACAGATCGATCCGATTATATTCCTTGATTCTTCACTCTTTATTTTAGGATGCGGATTGTTTGCATTAAGAATAATCCATCTTATCATCAACTTTATCTACAGACTGGGAAGAAACAAGTGGAAACCTGCGGAATACGTTGCTTTCCTGCAGATTATCAGAAACACCAAGAAGCAGGGATTTATTTCCGTATTTCTTGTAATGACGATTGCGATGGGCATATTCAATTCAAACCTTGCGCGAAGTGTCAACGAAAACATGGAAAGCCGAATCAACTACAATACAGGCTGCGACTATGTGATTGAAGAAAACTGGAACCTTATCATCAAAAAGTCTTCGATGGGAGGAGAGGCTTTCTGGCGTTACACAGAACCCGATTACCAGCGTTTTGAACCGTTATCCGGAATGGGTGTCGAAAGTATGACGAAGGTAATCCGTGACGATAACGCGACCATAAGTCAGAATAATAAAAAAGAGGCCGGAGTGATGTTACTTGGTATCAATACCAAGGAATTCGGAGAGACTGCATCTCTTGCGGACGGACTTAACGACAAGCACTGGTTTTATTACTTAAACGACCTCGGACAGAAACCCAAAGGAATTCTGATTTCGAGCAATCTGGCACAAAAATATGAATTGCAGGTCGGCGATAAACTTAATTACGGAAGAATATCTCCGATTGATCCGAGTAAAATATATGCCACTACAAACGGTGAAATCGTAGGTATAGTCGATTCGTTCCCCGGATACGAATCCACGGTTTACGAAGAACAGCCTGACGGAACTTATAAAAAGAGAGAAAACTACCTCATAGTGGCTAACTACAATATGGTAGTTAATGTATTTAATTTAAGACCTTACCAGGTATGGCTGAAAATGTCCGACCCCGGCAACTATGAAGTTATAAACGATTACGTTGACGAACACGGCAGAATTCCGAAGCATACCGCGAGAGAGGAACTTATACAGAATCAGAGAAACTCAACTCTTATCCAGATTACAAACGGTATGTTCTCGATAGGATTTGTAATATCGCTCGTAGTCTGTGGTGTAGGTTTCTTAATCTACTGGATACTCACCATAAAAGAAAGAGAACTGATTTACGGTATCTACAGATCCATGGGTCTGACCATGGGAGAGATTTTCAGAATGCTCATCGTAGAGCAGATATTCTCTTCAATCTTCGCGTGCGGAGCGGGCTTCGGTGTCGGAATGCTGACAACATTCTTATTTACGAAACTTATCTCGACGGTTTATCTCCCGAGAGAACACAACATTCCGCTTACAATTATCTGCAAAGCCGAAGACGGCATGAAGATGGCGGTAATCGTAGGATTTGTACTTATCCTCTGCTTTATCGTAATCTACAGAATCATCAAGAACATGAACATTACCAAGGCTATCAAGCTTGGCGAAGACTAA
>CAMYYF010000092.1:0-5680 GCA_947303375.1 uncultured Lachnospiraceae bacterium | reverse complement strand
AGTGTTGCGGGCTTTAAGTTAAGAAGTACCATTACTTTCTTGCCGACCATTTCCTCGGGCTTGTAATACTGCTTGATACCCGAAACAATCTGTCTTGTCATATTACCGATTTTGACCTGTGAGCAGAGAAGCTTCTTTGATTTGGGAACTTCCTCACATTTTACGATTTCACCTACAACGAACTGCATTTTTGCAAAATCATCGTATGTGATTTCATCTTTAAGCTTAACTTCTATTGCGTTTTCTTCCTTTTCAGGCTCTTCTGTTACGCCTGCTTCAGCCTTCTGAATGGCTGCGATTCTTGCTGCTTCTGCATATACGTCGTTGATATCAAGACGTGCGAAAAGAATTTCAGGCTTCTCCGTAACCTTTGTGCCGTTTGCGTAAAGGCCGAATTCGCCGAGCTTGTCGTAATCTCTGATCTCGGTATTAAGCTGAGCTACAATCTTTTCTGCGGTAGCGGGAAGGAAAGGCCATAAAAGAGACGCACCGATTGTGATGCTCTCTGTAAGGTTGTAAAGAACAGTTGCGAGTCTGTCTTTTTTAGCCTCATCCTTTGCAAGTACCCAGGGTTCTGTCTCGTCGATATATTTGTTACATCTCTTAAAGAGTGTGAAGATTTCAGTAATTGCGTCTGCTGCCCTTAAGTCTTCCATCTTGGCGCATACCTTTGCATAAGCTTCGGTAGCGACTTTTTTAAGATCTTCGTCAACAGCTTCTGCTGCGCCCTTGTCTTCAACGATTCCGCCAAAGTACTTGTTGCTCATGGAGATTGTTCTGTTAACGAGGTTTCCTAAAATATTCGCAAGATCTGCGTTAACTCTCTCTGTCATTAAGTCCCATGTGATGGAGCCGTCGTTTTCGTAAGGCATCTCGTGAACCATGAAGTATCTGACCGCATCAACTCCGAAGAATGCTGCGAGGTCGTCTGCATAAATTACGTTGCCTCTGGATTTACTCATCTTTCCGTCGCCGGCAAGAAGCCAGGGATGTCCGAACACCTGCTTGGGCAGGGGCTCGCCGAGTGCCATTAAGAAGATGGGCCAGTAAATCGTATGGAATCTTACGATATCCTTGCCGATTAAATGAAGGTCTGCGGGCCAGTATTTTTTATACTGTTCGCTGCTGTTACCGTCTGCATCGTAGCCTATGCCCGTGATATAGTTTGAAAGCGCATCAAGCCATACGTATACAACATGCTTGTCATCAAAATCAACGGGGATGCCCCATTTGAAAGATGTTCTTGAAACGCAGAGATCCTGAAGTCCGGGAAGAAGGAAGTTGTTCATCATTTCGTTCTTTCTGGATACGGGCTGAATAAACTCGGGATGTGTATTGATGTGCTCAATGAGTCTGTCTGCATATTTGCTCATCTTGAAGAAATATGCTTCCTCTTTTGCTGCTTTTACTTCTCTGCCGCAGTCGGGACATTTGCCGTCTACAAGCTGAGCCTGTGTCCAGAAGGATTCACAGGGAGTACAGTAAAGACCTTCGTATGAGCCCTTGTAAATATCGCCCTGCTCATAAAATTTCTTGAACATTTTCTGAACCTGTTTTTCATGATAATCATCTGTGGTTCTGATGAAATGGTCATAGGAAATGTTAAGACATTTGCAGATGTCTTTGATTTCTCCTGCCACACCGTCTACGAAAGCCTTGGGTGTAACGCCTGCTTCTTCAGCCTTTAACTCGATTTTCTGACCGTGCTCATCGGTACCGGTCTGGAAGAAAACATCATAACCCTGTTTTCTTTTAAATCTGGCAATACAGTCTGCGAGCACGATCTCGTAGCTGTTGCCTATATGCGGCTTGCCTGATGTATATGCAATCGCCGTTGTAATGTAATACTTTTTGTTTTCCATTTTATCTTCCTTCCTGTATCTTTCTTCGCCCGAGCGGTTTTAAAGTGAATCAAAGAATTTCTTTATAGTTTCACTATCGGAAGTTACGCTTCCCTGAATCATCTGCTCGCTTCCGCCGCCTCTGGCATTTAAGTTTTCTCTCATTTTGCCTGCAAGTTCTTTTAATGAAATGCCGGTAAGGTTTTCGTTCTTTCCTGCCACGAATCTGTAGGTATCGTCGTTTTTGTCAAACATTACGACGATTACCTTTTCGGCTTCTGTGACATTGTCGTTTATAAGTGCCCTTGCCTGAATTTCATCTATCGAATCCGCGAAATAAACTATGTATTTCGACCCCTGCATTCGAATGGTGTTTTTAAGTTCTTTTTCGAGCATCACGGTTATCTGTCTTTTAAGAGATACTTTTTCTTCGTGAGCTTCGGTCAGCTTAACATTCATTCTCTCTGCTGCCTCGGCGCATCTGCCTCTTTCGCAGGAGAGGATTTTCATTGTGTTTTTATTGTCGTCGTGAAGAGCGATGTAATCTTTTACGGCGTCGATTCCGGCTTTAAGCGTTAATCTCATACCGCCTCTGTGAGGGAAGAAATCAACTATTTTCACAAGCTGTATCTGTGCACTTGAATCGAGGCACGGAGCACAGCAGGCGCAGACATCATAGCCGTCTATTATTACAAGTCTTAAGTTTTCGCTTATGTCGAGTTTGCTTCGATAGCTTATCTTTTCAGCCTCTTCACTGCTCGGTAAAATCGCATAAATCGGAACGTTTTCGGAAATGGCCACATTGGCTTTCATTTCGATTTCTTTCAGGTCTTCTGCGGATACCGGTCCGTCTACATCCATTATCGCTTCAATACTGACAATACTTCCGTCATCTCTTCTTAATTCGGAAAGATGAAAGCCGACATTATCATACCCGAATTTCTTGTGAATCAGGCCACAGATTAAGTGCTCTGCATTGTGATTCTGCATTCGTCTGAAGCGAAGATTCATATCTATCTTTTGCAGTACTTTTGTTCCTGCCTTAATTTCATTTTCAAGGAAGTGAACTATTTCACCGTTGATTTCCTGTACGTCTTTTA
Source organism: uncultured Lachnospiraceae bacterium (assembly GCA_947303375.1). Lineage (GTDB taxonomy): Bacteria > Bacillota > Clostridia > Lachnospirales > Lachnospiraceae > UBA3766. The sequence goes on along the minus strand of CAMYYF010000092.1, from coordinate 2,739 downwards.
CGAGAACGTCTCCAAAAAATCCTTCGTCGCATTTCTGCCCGCCGCCTTCGGGAGCAAAAATCGTCGAATCGGTAATCACTTCATAACAATCTTCATAGCCTTCTTTATTCGATTTTTCGCATGTGAGGATGGTTGCTTCGTTTGTATCCACGAAGGCATCCGTGTCAAAAATCTTTAAAGTTTTCATATCATCTCTTTTAGGAGGCAGGCACCTAAAGGAGCCGGCCACCGTTTTACGAAATACGGACCGGACTGATTTTAGCCCGGTCCGATTTAGTCGAAAGTAAACAAAACGTAAAAAATTATCTTCCTGTAGGAATGAAAGGTCTGATAGCCTCAGCAAGCTGAGATACAGGCATTGTCTGTAACCAAACTTTTCCGGGTCCTGTAAGCTTGGTATTGAAGAAGCCTTCACCACCAACGAGCTTATTGCCTAAGCCGCCCTTAACGGACTCGATATCCATATTAACTGAACCTTCCATAGCTGCAAGAGAACCGGTATCAACTAACATTACCTGACCTGCTGCAAGTTCGTATTCGATCATAGAACCGTCGATTTCAAGGAACAGATCTCCGTTACCTGAGAACTTCTGCATGATAAATCCTTCGCCGCCAAGAAGGCCTGCGCCGAATTTCTTCTGGAATGATGTTTCCATTTCGATTGATGTTGAGGATGCAAGGAATGACTTCTTCTGAGCCACGATTGTCTTGCCGCCTTCAAGCTTAACTGCAAGGATCTTTCCGGGAACACCGCTTGTGAATGCAATCATTCCTTCTCCGTTAGCTGCAGTGTAAATGTTTTCGAACATGGATTCTCCGGTAAGAGCCTTACCGAACATCTTTCCTAAACCGCCTGTCTGTGTCTTCATGTCCATGTTAGGAGTCATCCAAGCCATAGCACCTTTCTGACACTTAACATCTTCACCCGCATCAAGGTTGCAAATTACAACGGGAAACGGATCGCCTTTGATTTCGTACTTCATAAAATTACCCCTCCTATTTGTGGTATAGTGATTTAGTTTCGTATACAGGTTCGCATGTTAAATTTACCCCCAGCTTCCTGAATACGTTTTTATCCACGTGTGAAAGAATCACACTTGAATGCACCTCTGAACCCCTAAGATTATGAATCTGTTCGATTGCCGCCCTTGCGTCAGGATCTTCTGCCGCACATATTGAAAGAGCGATTAAAACTTCATCCGTATGAAGTCTGGGGTTTCTGTTACCTAAATGGTTTACCTTAAGATCCTGGATGGGACCTAATGTGGTAGCCTTAATAAGCTCCTTATCATCATCGATTCCTGCAAGTGCTTTTAATGCATTTAAAAGCATTGCGCTGGAAGGTCCGAGCAGTTCGCTCGTCTTTCCGGTGATAATTCTGCCGTCGGGAAGTTCGATGGCTGCAGCAGGTTCGCCTGTAGCCTCAGCCTTAACCTTGGCTGCGGATACAACCTTACGGTCGTCCACGGTGATTCCCGCCTGCTTCATAAGAAGTTCTATCTTTAAGCACTCTTCATCGTCTGCTATACCCTGTCTTCGCTGACAAAGAGCACTGTAATATCTTCTGATAATTTCCTGTTTGGAAGCCTCGCTTACAACATCATCATCGATGATGCCGAAACCTGCCATGTTAACGCCCATGTCGGTCGGTGATTTGTAAGGTGATTCACCGATGATCTTATCAAACATTGCGTTAAGTACGGGGAATACTTCCACGTCTCTGTTGTAGTTAACTGTCGTAATGCCGTATGCTTCAAGATGGAACGGGTCAATCATGTTTACATCCTGAAGGTCTGCCGTAGCAGCTTCGTATGCAAGGTTTACGGGATGTTTAAGAGGGAGATTCCAGATAGGGAAGGTCTCGTACTTCGCATAACCTGCTTTGATGCCTCTCTTGTATTCATGGTAAAGCTGGGAAAGGCATGTTGCCATCTTGCCCGATCCGGGTCCCGGCGCCGTTATTACGACGAGTGAACGTGTGGTTTCGATATAATCATTCTTTCCAAATCCGTCATCGCTTACGATAAAAGGAATATTGGAAGGATAACCTGCGATAGGATAATGTCTGTAAACCTTAAGTCCGAGCGACTCGAGTTTCTTCTGATAAGCTACTGCGCTGGGCTGTGATGCAAAATGTGTAAGGCATACACTGCCGACATAAAGTCCGTATCCTCTGAATGCATCGATTAATCTTAAAACATCAACATCATATGTGATGCCGAGGTCTGCACGCATTTTATTCTTTTCGATGTCTGCGGCGGAAATAACGATTACGATTTCTGCCTCATCTTTTAACTGAGAAAGCATCTTGATTTTACTGTCGGGCTTAAATCCCGGAAGTACTCTGGATGCGTGGTAGTCGTCGAAAAGTTTGCCTCCGAATTCAAGATAAAGTTTGCCTCCGAAAAAGTCTATTCTCTCTTTGATTTTTTCAGACTGCAATTTAAGATATTTATCGTTGTCAAAGCCAATTTTGTTCATCATGCTTACCCCTTTTCAAAATCTCTTTAATTATAATAAAAATCGGTTTCATAATCAAGAAAAAGAAAAAAGAACCGAAATGCTCCGGTTCTTGTATTTTTATCTTTTATGAGAAGATTAGTCGTTGATACCTGTATCCTTTAAAAGTTTGATAACATCGCCGACTGTCTCGATATTCTCAAGATCATCCTGGGGCATTTCGATTCCGAATTCTTCTTCGAATGCCATTACGAGTTCAAACAAATCGAGAGAGTCTGC
>CAMYYF010000091.1:0-5718 GCA_947303375.1 uncultured Lachnospiraceae bacterium | reverse complement strand
AAAATGAAAACATATTTTGATGACGGAAAAATAAAAGTTAGAAGCATGATTTCGGAAGATGCGAAGGTTCTTTACGATACATATCTGTCGTACGGATGGCATCCGAATATCGAAACATACGAGAATTATTATAAAGATCAGGAAGAAGGAAAAAGACTCGTTTTTATAGCTGAGTATGAAGGCAGAGTTTCGGGCCAGTGTACGCTTGTTTTGAATCCTGATGAAGGCTACTTCGCCAACAAAGGAATTCCCGAAATAGTGGATTTGACTGTGTTCTTTGATGTTCACAACAAAGGCATCGGAACTAAGATTTTAGACGCGGTCGAAAGAGAAGCTTCTAAAATATCAAAGCAGGTTTATCTGGCAGTCGGAGTTCATTCGGGATATGGTGCTGCGCAAAGACTGTATGTTAAAAGAGGTTATGTTTTCGACGGCAGCGGAGTTTGGTATCAGGGAAAACAGCTTGAACAATATGCACCCTGCGTTAATGACGATGATTTGGTTCTTTTTATGATAAAAGATTTGTAATAGAGGGAATCAATAAAATATTACGATATAAATGATGATTTTATGACAATTGAGTAGCGATGTTTAATCGTCGCTATTTTATTGCAAGAACACGTGAAAATGTGCTAAAATAAAGCGGTATATGGGCAGGCGGGATAATAGTCTCGTGACCTGCTTGTTTTGCATGTAAAAAATCAGTGTGGTTTAGCTTTAATCTGAGGGGAATAAATGAGTCTTGCAACAGTACTGAACATGCGCAATCTGTTTAATATTCTGTTATTCGGAGTACTGGTGGTATTAGTAATAATACTGCTCGTTCTTTTGTATGCTATTGCAATATATTACAGGAGAAAAAATGCAACCGGCAAAATAAGCGACAGAAAGAGAAGATTTAACTTTGCGTTTACACTTTCAATCACATTTCTTCTCATGCTTTTTGCCGTTGTATATACTTCAAGACTCTTTTACCAGGAGTCCGTTTCGACCCTGTACGGAGAGTGCGAGGACAAGGTTTCGAAAATAGCCGACAGCCTTTCGACTTACCTAAATACCTCCGAAGCAGTTCTGTGGGTAACCGGCGACTCGGCGGACCAGATGTATCAGGACGGCGCGAGCACGGATATCATCCACGATTATTTGAGATCCGAGACATACAGCCAGCAGGTAAAATTCGATGAAAACTTCATGGGATTTTATGCGGTAATAGATGATGTATTTATGTCCGGTATCGACTGGATAGCTCCGGATGATTATAATCCTTACGAGCGTGACTGGTACAAAGCCGCGGTTAAAGCGGACGGCGACGTTGCAATCGTAGAGCCTTATCTTGACGCACAAAGCGGCGACATCATCATATCCTTTGCGAAGCTTTTATCTGATAAAAGAAACTCGGTATCGCTTGACGTATCGCTTAATCATATCCAGGAAACCGTTGAGGAAATCAACATTAACGGCAACGGCTACGGAATGGTAATAGATAAAAACGGCGGCATTATCGCCCACAAAGATGCATCCTTAAACGGTAAGAACTGTTCGGAAGTTTTTAATGACGATGCCTTTCTAAACGCAGTATTAAATACTCGTAACGGCAGAACCGAAGCGGTTATTGACGGTTATAAATATACAATTTTCGTAAACGAAGTTTTAAATCAGTGGTATACGGTTGTACTTGTTAAAAACATGGAGCTTTTCTCCGAGACCAAAGTACAGCTCATCGTAAACGTCGGCGTATACCTGATCATTTTCTTCCTCATCACGTTCTTCTACTACATGAGCTACATGAACGAGCAGAGTGCCAACCAGATGATGGAGGAGCTCGTTATAAGCAAGCAGAAGCAGGAATACGAGGCGAAAGTATTAAAGCTCGAGAAATCCGCCGCTGACGATGCAAACAAGGCTAAGAGCCGATTTTTGGCGGATATGTCGCATGAGATTAGAACGCCCATCAATGCGGTGCTTGGTATGAACGAAATGATACTTCGTGAGACCGAGAGCGAAAGCATCAAAGAGTATTCACAGAATATCCGTTCTTCGGGACGCGCACTGCTTTCACTGATAAACAGTATTCTCGACTTTTCGAAGATTGAAGACGGCAAAATGGAAATTGTTCCCGTTGATTACAGTATTGTCGACATGATTCATTATCTTCAGAATTCAATCGCCGAGAGAGCCGCTGCAAAGAGCCTTCAGTTTATCGTGGATGTGGATCCTTCGATTCCGAGAACGCTCCACGGCGACGACATGAGAGTAAGCCAGGTCATCATGAACCTCCTTACCAATGCCGTAAAATACACGAAGACAGGCGAAGTAAGACTGACTGTTAAAAACAGCGGTATTTCCGACGGAGACCTTTTACTTTATGTGGAAGTAAAAGATACCGGCATCGGCATAAAAGAAGAAGACATGCCCAAACTTTTCGAGTCCTTCGAAAGACTCGATAAAGAAAAGAACCGTAACATCGAAGGTACGGGGCTCGGTATGTCAATCGTTACAAGACTGCTTACCATGATGGGCAGCAGACTTTCTGCAGAAAGCAAATACGGAGAAGGCTCAACATTCTCGTTTGTGATTAAACAGGGAATCGTGGACGAAACTCCGATTGACGATACATACGTAAAACTGTCGGACGGCAATCAGGCAAAGAGCGAGACTGCCTACCATGAATCATTCACCGCGCCCGAAGGCAGAATACTTATAGTCGATGACACAAAGATGAATCTTAATGTCGCAAAGAATCTTTTAAAGAAGACTCTTTTAATCATTGAAACCGCATTAAGCGGCGACGAAGCTTTAACACTTTGCGCATCGAAGAAATATGACGTAATCTTAATGGACCAGCGTATGCCCGGCCTTGACGGCACACAGACACTCCATTTAATCAAAGAACAGTTTGAAGGTTATAATATCGACACACCCGTCATCTGCCTCACTGCGGACGCAATAAGCGGTGCCAGAGACAGATATCTGGCAGAGGGCTTTTCGGATTATCTTACCAAGCCCATCGAGGGCAGCGAACTTGAGAAGATGCTTCTGAAATACCTGCCTGCGGAGAAAGTTGAAAAAGGCGAAAACCAGATCACATTCGACCTTGAAAGTGAAAAGAAATCGCCCAAGGAAGATTCTTTTATGATAAAAATAAAAGAACTTGGCGTGGATACAAACACCGCTTTAACATTCTGTCAGAATGATGCGGATATGTATAAAAACGTTCTTTCCGAATACGTGAAGGAAATGCCCGAAAGAACGGATAAACTTAATTCCTGCCTTGAAAATTCCGACTGGAATAACTATGCTGTTTACGTTCATTCGTTAAAGAGCACATCCAAAATGATCGGAGCATCAGAACTATCCGAAAAGGCTCTAAAGCTTGAAGAAGCGGCCAACAGGGAAGATGCAGACTTCATAAAAGAAAATCACGCCGAAGTGATAAATGAATACACAGATCTTGCGACAAAGATGGCGGACATCCTTGGCATCGATTTATCCGAAAAAGATAAAGAAGATGACATCATGGAGTTTTTGCCTGAATAAAAATATATAAATCATCATTTAGGAGGATTTTAAAAATGAAATTAAGTAACATGGTTGGTGACAGATTCAAAGAGCGTCCCTCGGACTGCGTAATTGATTCACACGCATTTTCCGTAAGAGGAGGTTATATTAAATACGTTTCTAACGGTATTTATTCGCTCTACCCACCCATGAAGAGAGTGACTGCTAAGATAGAGAATATTATCAGAGAAGAAATGGATGCGGCTGACTCGCAGGAAGTTTTATTCCCCGTTGTTTTACCCGGTTCACTCTGGGAAGAGTCAGGAAGATTCGAAAGCGTAGGAGATGAACTTTTAAGATTTAAGGATCGTAACAATGCTTCAATGGTTCTCGGTATGACTCACGAGGAAGCCGCAGTTCAGATGGTTCGCGAATGGGGCAATACCTATGCAAAATATCCTTTCTCGATTTATCAGATTCAGACAAAGTTCCGTGATGAGGCGCGCCCCAGAGCAGGTCTTATCCGTGTAAGAGAATTTACGATGAAGGATGCATATTCCTTCCATACTTCACAGGAAGATCTCGAAAAATACTATGACGTAATGGCAAATGCATACTTCAGAGTATTTGAGCGTGCAGGTATCCCCGAGGTTATCTCAGTTAAGTCCGATTCAGGTATGATCGGAGGCAGCGTATCGCACGAATACATGCTTTTAGTGGATGCAGGCGAAGATTCTATCGTTTTATGTGATGAATGCGGTTACAGCGCGAATATGGAAGCTGCAGACACTACTGTAGACAACTCAGGCTCTTCAACTGCAGGCGAACTTAAAAAAGTAAATACACCCGACTGCAAGACCATCGAGGAAGTATGCACATTCTTAAACAGCAAAGTAGAGGAATCCTGCAAAGCAGTTATTTATCAGGCTAACATGACTGACGAATACATTGTTGTATTCTTAAGAGGCGATTACGAAGTTAACGAAACCAAGTTAACCAATCTTTTAGGAGAAAAGGTTCACGCCGCAACGATTACACCCGAGTGCGGACTTTGCGCAGGCTTCTGCGGACCTTACAAGCAGGAAGCAAAGTGCAAAATCATTTATGATAAATCACTTGAGGGAATCGAAAACCTCGTATGTGGTGCAAACGAAGTTGACTACCACTACACAGGACTTAATATAAAGCGTGATATCGGCGATGTAGAGTATGTGGACGTTGCCAAGATTAGAACCGGCGATATCTGCCCCTGCTGTGGCAAAAAGACCATCAGAATAAGCCGTGGTATCGAGGTCGGTAACATCTTCCAGCTCGGCACGAAATACTCCAAATCAATGGGTATGACATATACCGATGTAGACGGCAGCGTAAAGACACCCATCATGGGCTGCTACGGTATCGGCGTCGGACGTCTTGCAGCCAGCGTAATGGAAGCAAAGCATGACGAATACGGTCCCATCTGGCCCATCACAATCGCTCCCTGGCAGGTACACTTATGCTGCATGAGACCTGACAAGGCAGAGTGCAAAGAGGCAGCCGACAAGATTTACGACGATCTCCTTAAGGCAGGCGTTGAGGTAATCTATGATGACAGAAACGTTCAGGCCGGCGTAATGTTCGCGGATGCGGATCTTCTCGGTGTTCCCGTCAGAGTTACGATAGGTCCGAAGAACATAGCCAACGGACAGATAGAAATATCCACCAGAGACAAGAGCGTAAAAGAACTTGTAAATGTTGATGATGCATTAAGCGCAACCAAGGGCCTCATCGACAAACTTTTCGCTGAAATTAACGACAAAGTTCGCGACAGAATATAAAAAAAGCCAAACGGGGACGGTTCTAAAATGGTCAAAAAAGCCAAAACGGAACCGTCCCCAAATGGTTATTACTGAAAAGCGACCCCTAAAAAGGTCGAGTTTAACACGTATTATTTATAACGGAAGTATTATAAAATGACAGATGAAGAACTTATGTGGAGTGTGAAAAAAAGCGAAGAGCTGCTTCACACACCTATATTTGATGTAGAAAAAAGAAACGAGGAATCGGCCACGGGTATCGTCGGAGATTACATGGTAATCAATGCTACCGAGTGGGTGACCATCATACCGGTGTATAAAGGCAATTTTGTGCTGGTACGACAGTACAGGCACGGCCTTGGCAAAATAACCGCAGAGTTTCCCGGCGGTATGTGCGATGAGGGTGAAGACCCGGTAGAAAGTG
>CAMYYF010000090.1:0-5817 GCA_947303375.1 uncultured Lachnospiraceae bacterium | reverse complement strand
TGAATTGGGCTGAATAATAAGAGAGGAGAATGATTATGCCGTATATTCAGATTAAAGCTTATCCCAAGGATGAGAAAATCAAAGCAAAAGTAGCTGAAAGAATCAATGAAGTTTTTTTGGAGGAATGGGGATGCGCTCCGGATGCGATTTCATTATCTTTTGAAGAGGTGGATCCTTCCGACTGGGAAGATCAGGTTGTAAAAAAGGAACTCGAGCCTCAGAAAGACAAATTACATATTTTCAACGGTAAAAAGCAGTATTAGGATTAAGATTATACCTGATGAAAGGCATATCCGGAAAAAATTTAGGAAAAAGGCATGAAAATATTACTGATTGAAGACGATTACAACTTGGCATTGGGACTTAAGTACTCTTTGAAAGACGAAGGGTTTGAAGTGGTGTATGCAAATACCCTTTCATCCGGCAAAGAAAACTATCTTAGAGAAAATCCCGATTTGATTTTACTGGATATTACGCTTCCTGACGGAAACGGCTATGATTTTTGCGAATTTGTGCGTGAAAAAGACAAGAATATTCCCATCATCTTTTTAACCGCAATGGAACAGGAAGAAAGCGTGGTAAAAGGGTTCGGGCTTGGGGCTGATGATTATGTTACAAAACCGTTCAGAGTATCGGAACTCACTGCCAGAATAAGAGCGCATTACAAAAGGTATGAGAGCCTGAAAAAGAGTAATCCTCAAATGTCTCAAATCGAAGCAAATCCGGATTTTAAAATCGATCAGACAAGACTCTGCATTTGGAAAAAAGGAGAGAGAATTGATTTAACCCCGACCGAATACAAAATCGTAAGAAAACTGACGGAAAATCCCGGCGAAACCGTTTCCAGAGATGCTCTTTTGGAGTGCTGTTGGGATACAACGGGAGAATATCTGGACGTAAACACTTTGTCTGTTCATATAAAAAGAATCCGAGAAAAACTCGGAGAAAATGACAAAGAGGGGCATATCCGTACCGTGCGCGGCGAAGGATATGTGTTTGCATCGAGTAAGTAAAAATGTATCGGAGGCAACATGATTTACCTGGAAGAAAAGAAGTATTTTTCGGTGATTTTGATTATTGTCGCATGTGTTACTCTTGCGACAATTTTTCTTATGAACAAACCGCAGATTCTGCTGTTTGTTTTTGTAGCGGGTTTTATAATTACCGGATTTTTCGGAGCGTTTTTTATAAGAAAAGTATATAAAAAAGCAATAAAAACAGAGCAGTATCTGGATCAGGTGATTTCAAACGAAGGGGAGTTAAGCATTCCTTCCAAGACCGAAAAAGACAGTATTTTCGCTAATATAATCGAGGAATTGAAAGAACTCGAAAAAATCAGACTAAGCCAGGAGAGTGAGAAAAACAGGGAACTTTTGTGGCAGAAAAATCTGATGAGCGATATTTCCCATCAGATAAAAACACCCCTGGCAACGCTGGAAATATATACCGATATTTTTAACAAGGAATTCGGTGAAAACGAAGAAAAGAAAGAACTGTCCGAGCATGCCCTGGAGGCGATTGAAAGAATCCGCTGGCTTGTGACGGGAATGCTTCAGATAGCCAAACTTGAATCGGGAACATACAAAATGGAGAAAAAAGAATCGCCTGTAAAAGAAACAATCGACAGAGCTTTGTATTCTTTAAACTCTTTAATTTCCGAGAAAAAAATAAAGGTGCATATCGAAGAAAGAAAAGAGGAAAATCGCGAAATTATTATATCTCAGGACAGCAAATGGCTTGAGGAAGCATTTATAAATATTCTTAAAAATGCCATAGAATTTTCGTCCGACGAAGGAAGCGTGGATATTTTTATCACCGATACTCCGATGGCGGTAAGTGTTGAAGTAAAGGATTACGGCGAAGGAATATCCGAAGAAGAAATTCCAAAGATTTTCAATCGTTTTTATAAAGTGGCCGGACAGAGAGAAAAGCATAAGGACAGTGTAGGCATAGGCCTTAATCTGTCAAAGGAAATAGTCAAGGCGCATAACGGAATAATAACTGCGGAAAGCAGGAGAGGAGAGAATTCGTATACGAGTATTTACACAACTTTTTTAAGGTAATCTTACAGTATCTTAAGATGACTTTCCTAAAACCTTTATGTATGATGAAATCATAAAAGGTATCGGGAGGAAATCGTATGAGTTTCATCGAAGTTAAAAATCTTAAGAAAATATACGGAAACGGTGAAAGCAGTGTGACGGCCCTTAAAGATATTTCATTATCTTTTGAAAAGGGCGAATTTGTTGCTGTTGTAGGCAGCAGCGGTTCGGGAAAGTCAACACTGCTTTCTTTGCTTGGCGGGATAGATTCACCGACTGAGGGTGAAGTGATTATCGATGGTGAAAATGTTCATAAAATGAAAGCTAAAGAAAAAGCCGAGTTCAGAAGAAGAAAAATCGGATTTGTATTTCAGGAATATAATCTGATACCGGTTCTTTCAGTGGAAGAAAATATAGAAATGCCTCTTCGTCTCGACGGAATACGTATGAAGGATAAAAAAATGGACGAACTTCTGGATATGCTCGGCTTGAAAGAAAGAAGAGACCATCTTCCCGAACAACTCTCGGGCGGACAGAAACAAAGAGTTGCAATAGGAAGAGCATATGCGCATCATCCGGCATTAATTCTGGCTGATGAACCCACGGGAAACCTGGATAAAGCAACAGGACTTGAAATTATGGCACTTTTGCAAAATTCCGCAAGGAAGTTTTCACAGACTATGATTCTTGTAACCCATGATGAGAAAATAGCAGCAATGGCGGACAGAATCATCACGCTTTCCGACGGATGCGTAATCGGAGATGTCGTGGTCAGAAATGCCGTTTCGGAGGAAGAAGTATGAGTTATTTTTTCTCGCTTTCGCTTAAGTATATGAAGAGGAATAAAACCAGAACGTTATACTCAATATTCGGTATAATTCTGACTTATATTCTTTGTTACGTGACGATGAGTATCGGATATGCGGCATGGGATTATTCCTTTTATGATGTTTATCTCTCCGAGCCATATGAACTGTACAGTAGGGGGTTTTACTGCGAAGAGGATAACAATGAATTTAATTCCGATCAGCTATATATAATCCCGGATTTAAAAGATACGCTTACCAAACTTAAAAACGATAAAAGAGTTGAAGAACTGATTATAACAAAAGAAAACAAAAATGAAGAAGAAATCGAACTTTCCGATCTTCAGAAAACCGATGTTGTAACTGTCCGCATCAAACTTAAAAATACCAAGGCGCTTGAAAAAACGGCTGAAGAATTAAGCCGGGAATACGGGCTGGAGTTATCCGTGTATCTTTATGTTTTAATGTATTACGGTCAGAGCGATTCGGAAACAATATTATTCTTAAACTGTGTTCTGATTTTAACAGCATCGATATTCGGAATGCTTTCAGCATTTATTTTAAGAAATACAATGACGATTGCCGTTACGGAAAGAGTCAGGGATTACGGAGTTTTCAGGTGTGTCGGGATGTCAGAGTGGCAGTTGAGGCTTCTTCTTTTTGCCGAAGGAATAACCATGTCGATAATAGCATCGGTCTTTGGAGTTGCATTGGGATTTGGCGGGTTAAAAGCGCTTGAGCCCTGGATTAAGGATACTTTAAGTTTAAGCAATGCATTCAGTTTCCGTCTGTATCCGACAGCGGCGGTATTCACGGCACTTCTTTGTATAGCGGTTACTCTGTTTTCGCTGATTGAACCCTCCAGACTGGCAGGAAAAGTGGCTCCGGTTGAAGCTCTGAAGGGTATCTACACGGCGTTTGAAAGGAAGAGAGCAATTAAAAAACTCGATAAAAAAGGCGGAATTCTCGGAAGAGTGTTTAAAACCGCAGGTTTATATGCTCATAGAAACATACACAGAAAAAAAGGCGGTACGGCATCCGTTTTTTCGATAATGTTCTTTTGCATAGTATTTATTCTGACGGTATTCAGTTTTACGAAAACCTTCACAAATACTATGAACAGATTCATTAAAATCTGGGATATTGAATATTCCGAAGCCGTTTCAAGAGTTGATTACTTTACATCGGAAATGAATTTTTATGATTCCGACGCCGACGGCAGGATAAAACGGGAACTGGAAAAGCTTGAGAATGTTGAAGACGTGCTTCCGTTTATGGTTTCCGAGCAGGGGTTTGTTTATTCCCAGTATTCCAATGATGAAAAGATACAGAATACGGGAAATCTTAAGGCCCTTCTGGTAGAGATCGGGCTGACCAAGGAAGGCCTCGAAAAAGAAAAGAAATACCTTGAAAGCGGTGAAATCGACTATGATAAGATGGTCGCCGAAAACGGTATTTTAGTCTGCAATACCTATAAAGAAACAAAGCAAAAGACTGCGGGATTTGCCAGTTCATACAAACTGGAAACATATGAACTGACCGATTATAAGGTAGGAGATACGCTCACAGCATTAAGCACACAAGGAAGTGCAAAAGTTAAAAAAGCGTTTCTGGATTCTCTTCTTGAAGTGGCTGAGAAATATCATATAAATGCTTACACGGATTCGAAAGGAAAAGGCGTTCCTTTCAGCGAACTGACCGATAATTACAGGACAGTACTTGCGCTTGCACAAAACGACGAGGATTACGAGGCGGTCAGACAGGACCTTTTGCAGGCAATAAAGGTGAGAGGCTATGATTTGACGGGATATGTTGATGAGGATGCCCCTTCAGTCAATTTGTATCAGGCAATGAAACAGATAGAATTTGAGAGTGGGTCTGTCGAAACATTTACCGTAATGGGTATTCTTTCCGATGAAGTGGCTACGGGAGATCGTTTTGTGGATATGATTTCTTATACCCGCTTTGTTTATCCGATGGATACGCTGGTAAAAAGAGCGGAGGAAATTATCTTTTATGAGAAAGAAAACGGCGGAATATTGTCCGAAGAAGGAAGACCGCTTGCCGATCTTTTATATTCAATTGCCTATGGAGGAACGTATAATACCGAAATCGGCGTTAAAAGAAAACATCCGGAAAAAGCGGATACGCTCATAAAAGATTATGCTGATAAAAACGGGTTGACCTATTACAACAATTATTCAGTATGGAGAGGAATTGAAGATTATACGGAAGATTTGCAGTATATAAAAATGGCCAAGGTGGCGGCAGCCTTGTTCGGAGGTTTTGTAATTCTGGTTTGTTTGGTTCAGATTATCAATTCTCTTCAGGCCAACATGAGAGTTCGAAACAAAGAAATGTGGCTTTATGACGTGGTCGGAATGGACTATTCGACCAAATTCAAAATGGTATTTATCGAATATGGTTTATCTGCAGTTCTTGCATTTGTTTTGGGATGTATTGCTTCTTTGATAATAAGTTTCTTATCCGTCAAGAAACTGCTGGATATTACAGACAGTTTTTCCTATGCCTGGCCGATTGAAATAGCATTCATCATCGGAATAGCAATATTCGCCGCATTATTTGGTGTAATCGGAATAGAACTTAAGAAAAAACCGGTTTAATTTTCCGAAAAAGTTAAGATACATTGCTTAACAGGACCCAAAGAATATATTTCTTTGGGTCTTTTCATGTTAGAATAATAATGGTTTAAAAGTGTTTTTGAATTGGCAGGTTTTGCATATGAATAAAAACCCTAAAAGAATAAATCATCCTATTCCGCCTGTATTTGACGAAAATTCCGAGATACTCATTCTCGGCAGTTTTCCGTCGGTTAAATCGAGGGAGCAGGGCTTCTTTTACGGTCATCCGCAAAACAGATTCTGGAAAGTTACGGCAGCGGTGTTTGAGGAAGAGGTGCCTGTAAGCATAGAAGAAAAGAGAGCGTTTCTTTTACGAAATCATATAGC
>CAMYYF010000089.1:0-5838 GCA_947303375.1 uncultured Lachnospiraceae bacterium | reverse complement strand
CCTGGCCGTCCTGACCTCCTTGACCACCCTGGCCCGGTTGCTGGCCCTGACCGGGCTGCTGTCCCTGGCCGTCCTGACCTCCTTGGCCGTCCTGTCCGCCCTGCTGGCCCTGACCGTCCTGACCGCCTTGACCATCCTGTCCGCCCTGCTGGCCCGGCTGTTGTCCCTGTCCGGGCTGCTGACCGCCGTTAGGGTTCTGCTGACCACCGTTTGGATTCTGCTGTCCTCCGCCGGGATTTTGCATACCGCCGTTAGGATTCGGTATTCCTCCGGGGTTTTGCAATCCACCGTTAGGATTTTGCTGACCGCCACCGGGATTCTGCTGGCCGCCGTTTGGATTCTGCTGGCCGCCGTTTGGATTCTGTCCGTTATTTCCGTTAGGATTCTGTTCGGGACTCGTGGGATCGGGTACGCCGTTCTGACCACTCTGGCCATTCTGACCGCTCTGACCCTGTTGTCCGTCCTGTCCGCCCTGCTGGCCGCTCTGGCCGTTCTGACCCTGCTGTCCGTCCTGGCCTCCCTGCTGTCCGCTCTGGCCGTTCTGTCCGTCCTGACCGTTCTGACCCTGACTGCCCTGATCACCGTTTACATACGGCTCTAACTGCTGCTGTGCCTGGGAAGCTGTTGAATCGGATATCTCTCCGTTCTCCTCTAGTTCCTTCTGCATCTGTTCGGCAATTTTCTCAAGTTCTTCGTCCTGGTTTTTCTTGGCAAGTTCTTCAAGTTCTTTGGCTATTTCAGCCTGGTCTTTGGGCTTTATTTCATCTTTCATTACGGAGTCGAGAGCATTCTGAATCGCCTCGGCTTCTCTTTTATTTTCATCAGGCTTTTCTTCGCCTATATAATCATAAATCTTATTTTCGAAACGCTCTTTTACCTTGTCGACTTCTGTAGAGTTTTCACTCTCATCGAGTTCTTCCTTGGCTTCTTTTAGCATTTCATCCAGTTTTTCAATATCTTCTACGCTGAGATTATGTGTTTCTTTTATCTCAGCCACAAGATTTTCAAGTTCTTCCTCAGCCTCTTTTTTCTCTTCCTGAAGGATGTGATTTTCGATTGCGATATCCTTGGCTTTAGCAGGGATTAAACCGGTTGTTAATACAAACATCACACTTAAGAAGAAAAGGATAAAAGGAAGCGCCGTAAACTTCATCGGAAATACTTTTCTCATCGAAATGCCTGAAGTTTTAATAAGCGTATCCGTCTTTTGCATATTGGAAAAGACATCGTGTTTGCCCTTTAATTCCATGGATGTAATTACTCTCTCGTTATAACCCTTGGAATCAAGTCTTAAGGCTGCTTCCTTCATTGAAGGATACCGAATCACAGTAATAATTACGCCTATCAAAATTGAAGCCATGCAAAGAAGTATTCCGACAATTGTTGCGCTGTAAAAAGGCACAAAAAGTGAAATAAGCTGCATAATGCCCCAGAGTGCAAGGCCGATGATTATAAAAAGTAACAATCCTTTTATGAATTTTACGAAACAAAGTCTTTTTCTTGCTCTTTTTATGAGGTTTTCAATCTTTTTATCTATTTCCATGAAAATCACCTCTTTTCGAAAAAACTACTGCTGTTGTGCCACGCTCACGTTTTTCTTTCTTTCCTTAACCTTTCCTTTTACGGGATTTAAGATTGCTGCGGAAAGTCTTAATACGCCAAGCGAAATAAGAACCATTTCAATCATACTGATCGGAGTCCAGAGTTTCATAAGGATATTATTCTCTGTGAAATGAGGTAAAATATCTGTTCCGCAGAGAGAAATCATGCCTTTAATAGAAGCGTAATCACCGAAATTGTATCCGATGGTATTGCCCAAAACATCATATATCATAAGTATGGGATTGAATGTTCCGAGTAACATCAAAAAGTCTCCGTTTATAAAATGCGGATCTGTTATCCATGCAAATGCATTTTTGTCATAATAAAGTGTTTCGTTTATCATCGCTATAACCGACTGAATGACAAACGGAGTTGAAAATGTAACTGAAAAATAAATCATTACAAAAAGATATGTAAGTATTACCGAAACAATCGTATTCTTCGTCAAAGCCGAGAAGAATATTCCGAAGCATGATATAAATCCGATAAATACAAGCAGTACCACTCCTATATAAAGCAGCTGGAAGAATGATATACCGCCGTAAATAAACACTATCGCAAGAAGCGGGAATGTGGATATTACCATGAGTGCAAGGAATATAAAATCCGAGCCGTATTTTCCTTTGATAATCTCCCAGGGAGTCATTCTTGTGGTAAGAAGAACATCCAGCGTCTGTCTTTCTTTTTCAAGTGAAATACTGCCTGCGGTTATTGCAGGAGTAAGGAATAAAAGCAGTGTGGCTTCCACAAATACCATTGCAATAAGATACCATGCAAGTACTCTGTAAGAGCAGGACGCTTCAACTGAAGAAATCATTATTCCCAGGAAAAAGCATAATGAAATCGGTGCCAGAAACATATTGATTAAAAGCATAATAATCATTATTTTCGGGCGCTTCATATCAATGGTCATTTCTTTGTATAAAACGGCATTGGTTTTGTTCTTTTTAGGCTTACTCATATTAACTCCTTTTATTCGGTTCAGCTGCCTGACCCGATACTATCTGCATAAACAGGCTTTCGAGGCTTCCTTCCTCGCGGTAAAAGCTGTTGACGGTAATATTTGAAGAAACAAGAGACGCAAGCATTTTTCCTTCGTCTTCCTTGGTTCCTGTAAAGACAATCTTTAATATGCTTCCCTGAGCGGTAACCTTCTGAACATAAGGATTGCTCTGAAGAATTGCAAATACATCATCAATCTGACTTTCATCCACCGTTAAGTTAAGCGGTGAAGACATTGCAGCCGCACGGTGAATCTCTTCTATACTTCCCTGCAGTACAAGATGGCCTTTTTCGATAATTCCTACCGAAGTACACATCTCGGCAAGTTCGGGTAAGATATGTGACGAAATAATAATCGTTTTACCCATTGATGATAAGTTTTTAAGTATCTCTTTTAACTCATATCTTGCCTTGGGGTCAAGACCGCTCGCAGGCTCATCGAGGAAAAGAATATCCGGGTTATGTACAAGACCTCGGGCGAGACAAAGTCTCTGTTTCATACCACGTGAAAGTCCGTTTACATCAGAATCTTTTTTATGTGTAAGATTTACCAGGTCTAAAAGTTCTTCACTTAACTTATCTGCTTCTTTGCCGTAAATACCGTATGCATTTGCGAAAAAGTGAAGATATTCCGATGCCGAAAGGCTCTTGTATACGCCGAAATAATCGGGAACATAGCCAACCTTTTCAGCAAGTGCCCTGTGGTTTTTAAGCATATTCTCGCCGTCGATTAAAACCTCTCCGCCGTCAGCCTTTAACAGTCCGACGCAGATTCTCATGGTTGTGGTTTTACCTGCACCGTTTGAACCTACGAAACCGAACAGTTCACCCTGAGCGACATTAAGGGAAAAATCGTTTAATGCGAGGAATCTTCCGTATCTTTTATACAAATGTTTAATCTCTATCATCTTTATCTCCCCAAAAGGATTATTTTACTTTTTACTGTACCTGAAGATCTTTGAAATCTTCGCGAACAACAATGGCTTCTGTACGGGATTGTTTACTCTTCTTGCCTTCGGTTACTTTTGCTCCTATATCCGACTTGGGGAACGCAACAACCAGTATATGATCATTGTCCGGAGCATATTCATCCTCAAGATAATCAAGAACCGATTTGCGGTGGATTGTTTCGTTAAATCCTCTGTAAATATTGCCGAACAAAAGTCCTAAAGCAATATCCGCGGATTTATTCTTGTTATAATGCGAAGCAAGCTTGTTGGAGTACGTTGAATAAAGGTAACTGTAACTGCTGTTATTGTCATCAATGAATTTTCCCGTACTTGCAACTACGCTTTCGCCGGGTTTAATCTTCTTGATATAATAATCCTCATAACCCTTTGATGTATAAATCTGAACTATAACATCCTCGAGTACAGTTGAATAATTGTTGGTCACGCAAATATTCTGAGGAATCTTTCCACCGATAGAAAGATCAGTCTTAAGAGTGACATCAAGTCCGCCCTGTGTCGGATATGCGGCTTCACCCTTAAATGACTGACTCTCGAGCGCAACCTTGTTGGAAATAACACTCTGGATATGATCGTAATCGGATCTGTATCTGACGGCATATGTATCATAATCTATATCACTTGATGAATAATATGTGCCGTCGGGAGCATAATTTCTGTCAATCTCAATTTCGTTTGTAAAATCAATCACATATTCTTTTGCCTTCGGTACCGTAACATTGATAAAATCAACTTCCTGTGTGGATACGGAATCGGGGAAAAGAAGCGTAATGATGTTTGTATTAAGTCTTAAAACTCTGGTAGAAAAACCGAGGCAGAAAATTAGCACTGCCACAGCCAGAGCCGATACGGGATAAACAACCCAGAGTTTCCAAGTCTTTTTCTTCTTTAGGCAAACCAGATAGGCTACAAGGATTGCAACAAAGTATAAAAGAAGAATAATTACGTATAAAAGAAGAGGAGGCACGGGAGCGCTGGCCGCAGATTTAAGTAAATCCTTCTCGGCATATCCTGTACCGTATGAATAATAATATGCATTTCCTGCTTTGTTTTCATAATTTACGGCTTCGTTAATAAGGTCCGTTCCTGCAACTTTTTCAATAAGATTTCTGAAAAACTCTCCGGATGAAGAATTCTTCGGAATAGGATTTTTGGTAAAGTCAACCGCACAGAGAATCACTTTGCCGTCACCGCTCTTCATTACCTTTGCGAGAGGGTAAGTACCACCGTCGGATGTATCGCCGTAAATGATTTCATCAAAAGATCTCGTTAATGTTTCATCGATTCCGCAACAGTCAACATCCAGATATTTGTAATCATTAGAAATTACCGCATTCGAATTGGTGCTTAAATCAGGTCTTAAATCGATTCCGTTATCCATATAATTGAAAAACAGATATGCATAGTGCCTTAAGAATTCCCTGAAATCATCTCCGAAATATTCATCAAATGCAGCATCAAGATCGGCTTCATCAGTGATGGAAAGTTGATCGCAAAGATACCATTTAGGATCAAATCCTAAAAGATTGCAGTACTCTCTGTATCCGTAATCTTCTATTTCTTCTTCACTGAAACCGTACCAGTTCATCAGTTCATCAAGAGTTTCCGAAACATAGCCGTATCTCTCATCGTAATATTTGTAATGGTAGGCACCGTTTGAATCGGAATAAAAAGCATTATTTTCAAAAAGATAAACATTTGACGGATCTACGAGATTGTTATACGCATCATAATAATCTCCGTTATCACTATAGCTGCCGCCATAGCTGAATATATAATCATTCATTCCGTCACCATCCAAATCCCAGTAATTGGAAGGATCGGTATAATCGTCAATATTGTAATAATAATATCCGTCATAAAAACCATCATAAGAACTGTAACTGTTTGTCACAGAACCTATCAGTGAAAGATATGAATAATCTTCGGTTGCAAGACCGAGTGTTGTGTTTTTCGATGTGGTGGATGTTACTTTTTCGTTTATTATATTTCCGTAAAGACCTGATAATGTTTTGTTCGCAGTTGAACCTGTACCGATTACCAAAATACCGCCCTTTTTAACCCAGAGGTTAAGAGCGCTCATCTGTTCCTTTGTTAATAAATCCGTGGAAAAATCAGAAATAAGAATAACATCCAGCATATCGAGTGCTGCATAATTTACGGGAAAATCTGCTGCCGAAAGTTCTACCAGCGAAGTATATCTGGTAGTGTCGGAAAGAAAATGAACTCTGTCCATATATCCGAGCGCAGAAAAATCATCGGATAA
>CAMYYF010000088.1:0-5892 GCA_947303375.1 uncultured Lachnospiraceae bacterium | reverse complement strand
TCTTTGCAATGTAAATAGTACGTTTTCTGGCCATTTCATCGCTTGCAAGATAATCGTCGTAAGTAGTAATTTTATCGATGAGTTTACCGCCGGGCATAATTTCCATGATACGATTGGCGGTTGTTTCGATAAACTGATGGTCATGGCATGAGAAAAGTTCAACACCTGAAAATCTGATAAGGCCGTTGTTTAAAGCCTGTATGGATTCCATATCAAGGTGGTTTGTAGGTTCGTCAAGAATAAGGCAGTTGGCACCTGATATCATCATCTTTGAAAGCATACATCTTACCTTTTCACCACCGGATAAAACTTTGACTTTTTTAAGAGCGTCATCCTGTGAGAAGAGCATTCTTCCAAGGAAACCTCTAACGTAGGTAATATCTTTTACGGGCGAATAACCCATGAGCCAGTCGGTGATAATATCATCGGATGTAAATTCGTCTGTATTGTCCTTGGGGAAGTAAGCCTGAGATGTGGTAACACCCCATTTGTACGTACCTTCGTCGGGCTCCATTTCACCTGCGAGTATCTGGAAAAGCGTAGTGGTTGCGATTTCGTTACTTCCAACGAAAGCAACCTTGTCTTCACGTCTTAATATAAAAGATATATTATCGAGTACCTTTTCACCGTTAATAGTCTTTGAAATGCCTTCGACCTGAAGTACTTCATTACCAATTTCTCTATCGGGTCTGAAATCGATGTAAGGATATTTTCTGCTTGAAGGTTTAATCTCTTCAAGTTCGATTTTTTCAAGCGCACGTTTTCTTGATGTAGCCTGCTTTGATTTTGAAGCGTTGGCGGAGAAACGATTAATGAATTCCTGGAGTTCCTTAATCTTTTCCTCTTTCTTTTTGTTGGCTTCTTTCATCTGCTTTACAAGCAACTGGCTGGATTCAAACCAGAAATCGTAGTTACCCGCATAAAGCTGGATTTTGCCGTAGTCGATATCTGCGGTCTGTGTGCAGACTTTATTTAAGAAATGTCTGTCGTGGGATACGACAATAACTGTGTTTTCAAAGTTGATTAAGAACTCCTCAAGCCATGCGATAGCATCAAGATCGAGGTGGTTTGTAGGCTCGTCGAGAAGAAGGATATCAGGGTTACCGAATAATGCTTTTGCAAGGAGTACCTTAACCTTTTCGTTACCGCCGAGTTCAGACATCTGCGCATAGTGAAGTTCGGTTTCGATTCCGAGACCGTTTAAAAGATTCGCTGCGTTTGATTCTGCTTCCCAGCCGTCAAGCTCCGCAAATTCTGCTTCGAGCTCGCTGGCTCTGATACCGTCTTCATCGGAAAAATCTTCTTTTGCGTAGATGGCATCCTTTTCTTTCATGATCTCATAAAGTCTGGGGTTGCCGAGGATTACCGTATCCATTACTGAGTATGCATCATATTTGAAGTGGTCCTGTTCAAGCACGCTTAAACGCTGACCGGGAGTGATTACGATATCGCCTGTAGTGGTTTCAAGTTCTCCTGATAAAATCTTAAGAAATGTGGATTTTCCCGCACCGTTTGCACCGATGATGCCATAGCAGTTGCCTTCGGTGAACTTTATGTTTACATCCTCAAAGAGGGCTTTCTTTCCAAATCTTAAGGATACATTGTTTGCACTTATCATTTTTTATAATTCCTTTCTGAAATGAACCGCAAAATAAATTACGGGTTTGATGTAACAATCCCGCAATTACAGAATATCCGGTTCAATTTATTAATAATTGACGCTGTTGGGGATCTCGGCGACAACCTGACATTTGCCGTGAGTTTTTCCGTAATACAGTCTGTTGTCAGCCTGCTGAATAAAGTCCTCGATTCTGAAACTTTCGTTAGCCTGAGCTACACCGAAAGTCATCGTGACTTTAACCGAATTGCCTTCGTGATTAACTTCACTAGAGCAGATTTTATTTAAGATACGCTCTCCAAGTGATTTGGCAGCATCGATGTTACCGTTAACAAGTATAAGAATTTCCTCGCCGCCCCATCTGCATACGAAATCGCCTTCACGCATTTGTGAAGAGATGGTATCGGCAACCATTACAAGAACTTTATCGCCGCAGTCATGACCATAGGTATCGTTGACTTTTTTGAAATCATCGATATCGCCAAGGATAAGACTGAAGACCTTTTTATCTTTTCTTAAAAGATGCATGGAAATATTAAGCTTTTCCATCATGCTTCTTCTGTTTGCAAGTTTGGTAAGCGGATCGATGCTTGATAACTGCTTTAACTGCCTGGTTCTGTTTTCAAGAGTCGCAGTGCTGTTACGCATTTCGATTGTAAACATAAAACAGAAAAGACTGAGCAGAACAACCGTTACTGTTATATTAAAGATAATCGTAACTATTAAAAGAACATGGTAGCGATCAACCAGGTTCTGGTAATTATTCGTCTCATAAAAGACGGAGAATATATAATTTGCTGTGGTAATCATTGTTACAACCACGGATGCAAAAAACGGATGCTTAAAAGCCTTGGCGGAATTGGAAATATAAAATACCGCGGGAATCAAAAGGAAGCAGAAAAGATTGAAGTACAATCCTTTGCCGTATGCAAGAGTGGACAGCAGTACAAAAATATTAACTTCCGCGGTAATTGCGAGAGTGATTAATTTGAACTGTTTGTTCTTGGTTAATGTTACCAGTGATTCATATACAAGGAATGAGAGGAGATTGTAAAGCATCATAAGGATATTTCCGAAACCGAGGAAAAGGCCGGCAAAAACCAAGTGTGAAAAAGCGCAAAGATGCAGAATAAGAGTAAACTTATCCCTGTCCGAAAGGTACTCTTCACCATTGATGATATCCTTTATGTAATTAAGATAAATCTTAATCTGGTCCATTATATCTCCAATTTAAGCATATATATAAAAGATTTTACCATTAAATTATGTTAATCTCAACAAATATTTTATATTTATTTTATATTTATAATATATATAGGCGGACAAATTAAAAAATTTTTTATAAAATGCAACAAAATTTATTAATTGTTAGCACTCTCACTTGACGAGTGCTAAAAGAAGTGATATTATATCATTGGTTGAAAAAATAATACTCAAATTATCATAAAAGAAATAGAAAAGAAGGATTATTGGTCAGAAAGAAGGTGAGTTTATGAACATAACGAAATTTACACAAAATTCTCAAAATTCTGTCAATATGGCGCAACAGTATGCAGTAGAGTTCGGCAATCAGGAGATTGAGGAAGAGCATCTTCTTTATGCGCTCATAAATATTGACGACAGTCTGATATTAAAGCTTATTGAAAAAATGGAGATTAACACCGAGCATTTTAAAGCAAGGGTTAAGGAAGCCGTTGAAAAAAGAGTTAAGGTAAGCGGCGGAGACCTGCGTATCGGTCAGAAATTAAACGAAGTTTTAATCACAGCAGAAAATCAGGCTAAAAAAATGGGTGACGAATATGTATCGGTAGAGCATTTGTTCCTCTCGATGCTTGATCATCCAAACAAAGAAATCGGAGAGATATTCAGAGAATACGGTATCACAAAGGAGAGATTTTTAACCGCACTTTCATCTGTCAGAGGAAATGTTAAGGTTACAAGCGATAATCCCGAGGGTACGTATGATGCACTTAACAAATACGGTCAGGATCTTGTTCAGAAAGCAAAATCAAGAAAGATGGATCCCATCATAGGCAGAGATTCTGAGATTCGAAACGTTATAAGAATCCTAAGCCGTAAAACAAAAAACAATCCCGTGCTTATCGGTGAACCCGGTGTAGGTAAAACAGCAGTTGCTGAAGGCCTGGCACAAAGAATCGTTAACGGAGATGTTCCGGACGATCTTAAAAACAAGACTATTTTCGCACTGGATATGGGCTCTCTTATTGCAGGTGCCAAATATCGTGGTGAATTTGAGGAAAGACTCAAAGCTGTGCTTGATGAAGTCAAATCTTCAAACGGCGAGATAATTCTTTTTATCGATGAACTTCATACAATTGTGGGCGCAGGCAAAACAGACGGCGCACTTGATGCCGGCAATATGTTAAAACCCATGCTTGCAAGAGGCGAACTTCATTGTATCGGCGCGACCACTTTGGACGAGTACAGAATGTATATCGAAAAAGATGCAGCGCTCGAGAGAAGATTCCAGCCTGTAATGGTAAACGAACCGACAGTCGAAGATACAATATCGATTCTTCGTGGTATAAAAGACAGATACGAAGTTTACCACGGCGTTAAAATCATGGATAATGCGCTGGTTGCGGCGGCGGTTCTTTCCGACAGATATATTTCGGACAGATTCCTGCCTGATAAGGCCATCGACCTCGTAGATGAAGCGTGCGCAATGATTAAGACCGAACTTAATTCGCTTCCTACTGAGCTTGATGAAAAACAGCGTAAGATACTTCAGATGGAAATTGAGGTTCAGGCCTTAAAGAAAGAGGATGATTCGCAGAGCGAACAGCGTTTAGCTGATCTTTTAGCAGATTTGGCAGTTGAAAAAGAAGATTTTGCCAACGCAAAGGCTAAATGGGAAAACGAAAAGAGTGCTGTAGACAAACTCTCCAAGATGAGAGAGGAAATTGATGCCCTCAATTCAAAGATTGAAATTGCCAAACGTGAAGGCGATCTTGCAAAAGCTGCAGAGCTTACATACGGTGAACTGCCGAGATTAAAAGCAAGTCTTGAAGAGGCAGAAAAACTGGCCGAAAAGAAAGACGATTCACTGGTACATGAAAAGGTTACCGATACCGAAATCGCGAGAATCGTTTCAAGATGGACCGGTATTCCCGTAGCAAAACTCAATGAGTCTGAGAGAAACAAAGTGCTGCATCTGGCAGATGAACTTCATAAAAGAGTTATCGGTCAGGATGACGGTGTAACAAAGGTTACAGAATCGATCATCAGATCAAAAGCAGGCATAAAAGATCCTACAAAGCCCATTGGTTCGTTCCTTTTCTTAGGACCTACAGGTGTCGGTAAAACGGAACTTGCCAAAGCACTTGCTCAGTCACTCTTTGATGATGAAAACAATATTGTCAGAATCGATATGAGTGAATATATGGAGCAGTACAGCGTATCAAGATTAATAGGAGCTCCTCCCGGATATGTCGGATATGATGAAGGCGGTCAGTTAACCGAAGCCGTAAGACGTAAACCTTATTCGGTAGTTCTGTTTGATGAAGTTGAAAAGGCTCATCCTGATGTATTCAATGTACTTCTTCAGGTACTTGATGACGGCCGAATAACTGATTCACACGGCAAGACGGTAGACTTTAAGAATACAATCATCATAATGACTTCAAACATCGGCGCAGACGTGCTTCTTGAAGGCATTGATGAAAACGGTGAGTTTAAGGAAGGCGTGGAAGAGGCTGTTACAGGCATGCTGCACAAGTTCTTCAGACCGGAGTTTCTTAACAGAATCGATGAAACAATTCTGTTTAAACCTCTCGGTAAAGAAGAAATCGCAGGCATCCTCGACCTTATCGTGGCCGATCTTAACAAACGTCTTGAAGACAGAGAGTATAAAGTTATGTTAACCGATGAAGCAAAAGACAAAGTCATAGCAGAAGGTTACAATCCTAACTATGGTGCAAGACCTCTTAAAAGATACGTACAGAAAACAGTTGAAACGCTTGCGGCAAAACTGATTCTTTCGGGAAATGTTTCCGAAGGCGATACAATTACGATTGATGTTGAGGACGGAAAGTTTACTGCAAGATAATTAAAGATAGTTTACATAATAATCAAGGTGCCAGGCACGGTATACGAGCCAGGCACCTTTTTATTTTGCTCTTTTATGATAAGTTAGTTTACATAACATTTATTTCTTTTATGAGATGAAAAATAATATTTGAAAATTTGTATAATATGTGTTGACAAATAATATTATACGCCGTATAGTATTATACGAAAACAAAAATAGCTAT
>CAMYYF010000087.1:0-5946 GCA_947303375.1 uncultured Lachnospiraceae bacterium | reverse complement strand
GCGGGATCGTCGGTAGTGCAGAGAGTTTCGACATTGGACATTTTTATGATGTCTTTTGCTTTGAACTTACCCGATGTAATTACTTCGTTGCATTTATTCCAGAGTTCCTCGCCTGAGTCTTTTGTCACATGACCTTCGAAACCGAAGTATCTTTTAAGTTCCATGTGGCTCCAGTGATACAAAGGATTGCCGATGGCAGAAGAGAGTGCCTCTATCCATTTAAGGAACTTTTCCTTATCCGTTGCATCTCCGGTAATGTAATATTCATCGATACCTGCCGCACGCATGAATCTCCATTTGTAATGATCGCCGCCGAGCCAGAGTTCGGTGATATTTTTAAACTCCTTGTTTTCCGCTATTTCTTTTGCTTCGATATGACAGTGGTAGTCGATTATCGGCTGATTCTTTGCATAGTCATTGAAAAGCTTTTTTGCAACGTCGTTTGTAAGTAAAAAATCTTCATTCATAAAAGTACTCATAAAAGTTACCTCTGTGTTTAATGTAATTTATCATGTATCGTTTTAAGACTTGACCTCTTCGCCTTCTTTAACTTCTTCGGTAATTTCTTCCTCTGCGTTTTCTTCATCCTCGGCCCCGGCTTTGCCTTCCGCCGCGGAGAGAGCAATGGGCTCGTATTTTTTAAGAAGGGGTTCAATCATATAAGTATCTAAAAGACATTTAAGTCCCGGGATAAGTATTAAAAGCGGGGCAAAAAGGAATGTGTTGTATGCCCAGTAAAGACCTATGATTGCGGCTGCCCAGAAAACAATGAGACCGATGGAGAAACGAAGATGCATTAAGGTAATTGCAATAGGATATGTGAGTGCATGTATGGTGCTCATTTCGTATCTTGAAAGCCACGAGAATGCATAGGTAATCGTGCAGAGATAAACCAGGATGATAATATAAAAGATCCATCTGAGTCCCATATTAAGGGCGCCCTGTCCGTGATAGTAAAACCATGCTGCATATGCGAACGCCGCACCGATTACGAGGTAAATCACGGTCATTATTGTGGCCTGCACGAAGTTCTGCTTAAAAGATTTAAAGAAATCCTTTGTGGGTTTGTCTTCGCTTTTTCTGACACTTTTTACCATGGCATAATAAGCGGCGGTGGAAGATGCTCCGATCGTAATGATGGGAAGAGAGCAGACTATCCAGAGTACTCCGATCCATACCATATGCCAGAATTTATCGAGAAACTTATATAATTTTCCGTCCATTCCAAAAATATTCATAAGTTTTTATTCCTCTAAAAAAATATATTTACGCATATTATTATAAACCGCATCAGGGATTCTTAAATAAAAATTTTTTTATGAGTATCTCCTACAGATTACAGTTTTTTGCAGGTAAAATTATTACTTTCGTATTTTTTATATAGACAAAACAATAAATAGTAGTAAAATGATATTGAGTATTGTACTGAAATACAAGTATACTACATATTTTTCCTTTTGGAAAGGATGTATGTGATTATATCGGACTTTTACAATGTTTTCCGATATGATTAAGCTGAGGGGTGAGGCTATGAAGCTGTCGGCAATTTACAGCGACGGAATGATTATGCAGAGAGACACCGAGAATGTTATCGAGGGCATTGCTTCTGCAAACAGTGAAATCCGACTGTATTTTGATCAAAGTATATATGAGGGGTTATGCGACGAGGAGGGACATTTTTCGATTATTCTGCCTCCTATGGAAGCAGGCGGCCCCCATACAATTAATATAACGGATAAAAGTGACAGATACACAATCAACTATGTATATATAGGAGATGTGTTCTTGCTTGCCGGACAGTCCAATATGGAACTTCCCGTATCGAGAACGCTCGATCTTTACCGTGAGGAACTTAAGGGTATCGAATATCCGTTAATCAGAATGTTTCAGATGCCCAAGGAATTTAAATTCGGCGAGCCGGACCAAATCACCGAGACCGGCGAGTGGACGAGTGCGAATGAAGAATCGGTAATGGCTTTTTCGGCCGTGGGATTCTATTTTGCACAGATGAAGTTTGAAAAAGACGGTATTCCCGTCGGGCTTGTACATGCAGCGATAGGCGGAACGCATATAGAAGCTTTTATGAGCGGAGACTTTCTCATAAAGGTCGGAAAGAAATTAAGGAAAATAGCTGCCGAACAGGGCAGGGAACTGGTATGCAAGTGCGGCCTGAACGATACCTGCAAGATGTGTTACGAGGAAAACATCAAACGTAACCTGGATGAGAATTTCGTCAAAAAGACCATCGCGGAAGATATCGAGAAGATGAACGCTTGGGGCAGAAAGACCGACGAAGACGATATAGGTCTTAAAGAAAAATGGTATGACCACGAGTGGAGCGAGGACGAAAAGATGGGCGGTATCGAAATAACCGTACCGCAGTCATGGATAAACAACGTCCTTAAAAACAGAATCGGAACGGTCTGGGTTCAGCGAACTTTCTTTGCACCGCAGAATTTCTGCGAAAGAGATGTCGAGCTTAAACTGGGAACCATTGTCGATGCCGATTATACATATGTAAACGGAATACAGGTCGGACATACCGAGTATTTTTATCCTCCGAGAAGATATACGATTCCCGCAGGAGTTTTGAAAAACGGCAAGAATGTTATCACGGTTCGTGTAATCATCAACAATAACGTCGGTGAATTCAAGGAAGACATGCCTTATTTTATAAAAGCAGACAAAGAAGAGGTTTCCCTTGAAGGAACATGGAACGCGAGAGTGGCAGCAGTCGAGGAACCCATGGGAGAATGCACGTTCTTTACCTGGCACCCGACATCGCTTTACAACAAAATGATTTATCCTTTGAGGAACATCTCTTTTAAGGCTGTGCTCTTTTATCAGGGCGAATCCAATACGAGATATCCCGAGGATTATGAATATCTGATGGTAGCCATGGTAAAAGAATGGAGAAATCTGTTCGGATACGATGTGCCGTTTATCTTTGCAAGACTGCCGTATTTCAGAGGAGAGTCCTGGGAAATACCGGGAGACGAATGGGAAGATTTAAGAGATGCACAGCTTCGGGCATCCGAAAGAATAGAAAACTGTGCACTGGCAGAACTATATGATCTTGGCATATACAATGAGATTCACACTCAGAACAAAAAAGAAGTGGCCAAAAGATTTTACGATGAATACAGAATGCTTATAAGATCGATGGAAAGGGGAAAATAAAAATATGATCAAAGTCGAGAAACTCGCAGGCGAGTCCACGAGAGATTATGCTTCGCGGTTTTTATGTACAAATATTATTTCGCTTGAATTAAAACCCGGGCAGTTCTTAAGTGAGACCGAACTTGCCAATGAGATTGGAGTCAGCAGGACACCGCTTCGCGAGGCTTTAATAGATCTTAATCATTCGAATGTAATAGAAACATATCCTCAGAGAGGAAGCATGGTGGCGTTAATCGACCCCGACCTTGTAGAGGAATCAAGATTCATAAGAGAAGTGCTTGATGTTTCGGTTGCGGAAATTGCCTGCGACGTTGCATCCCCCGAAGATATTATGAATCTTGAAGCCAATGTTAAGCTTCAGGAGTTTTATCTCGAAAATAATATCCAGGGCAAACTCTTCGAACTCGACAACGAATTTCACAAGATGATATATGTGATGGCCAATAAGGAAAGAACTTACGCAATGAAAGCCGGAATGATGATTCATTACGACAGAGTGAGAGCACTTTCACTGATTACGGTTAAGGACAATAAAATCGTAAACGATCACAGACTTATCATGGAAGCCATCAGAAATAAGGATAAAGAAGAAGTCAAGAGACTGATAAAAAAACATCTGTCCAGATATGATATAGACAAAGAAGAGATAAAAAAAGCATATCCGGAATACTACAAACATTAATAAGAATATTATGAAAATAAAAGAAATCGTCCGTCAGGGCGGTTTTTTTTATGTCTTTTGTTCAATATTGATGGACAAGCAGTTTACATAAATCATTTTTTGTACATAATAGACAAAAAACTTTTTCAGATATATTGATTCTGCTAATAGAAAAGTACAAAAAGAAGTCGTAATATACTTGTATACAAGAATATTAGACTGCAAAAATACAAAAATACAAATGTCATTCGGAGGCTAAAATGACGAACGAAGATTCCAAAATCGAAGTAGTCGAGAGCGTTGAAGAAAACGTAACTCTCGCCAATAATGAATCCTCAGAAAACTCAGACAACTCAGACAAAAAAAGCAGATTACGCAATGACGGTTTTCTGAAACACATGAAAAAGAACTGGATTATTTACACATTCTTAATTATTCCGGTTGTCTACTATGTAGTGTTCAGGTACATTCCGATGTTCGGTAACATCATTGCTTTCAGAAAGTATTCGGCTGGTGGTAACATCTTCGGATCACAGTGGTCGGGCTTTAAATACTTCAAACAGTTTTTAGGCGACCCTGCTTTCAGAAGAGCGTTCGGGAACACACTTATCCTAAACTTCTCATATTTGGTAGTCAGATTTCCGCTTACGCTTATTTTCGCTCTGTTGCTTAATGAAATCAAATGGCTTCCTTGGAAAAAGTTTGTTCAGACGGTATCGTACCTCCCTCACTTTATCTCGATGGTTATCGTAGCCGGAATGATAAAGGAACTATTGTCAACCAGCGGACCAATTAATTCATTTTTGATATCGATTGGACAGCAAGCCATAGAATTCATTGCATTACCCGAATGGTTCCCTACCATATTCGTTGCCAGCGGAATATGGCAGGGCCTTGGGTGGGGAAGTATCCTTTACCTCGCAGCGATTGCGGGTATCAACCCCGAGCTTTACGAAGCTGCCAAGGTAGACGGTGCAACTCACTTACAGCAGGTATTACACATTACAATCCCCTGCATCCTTCCTACAATTACCACACTTCTTATTCTCGACATCGGCGGTATGGTAGGTTCGGGCGCTGCATTCGAAAAAGTATTCCTGCTTTACAACCCTATGACATATGAAACATCCGATATCGTTTCAACTTACGTTTACCGAATGGGTGTTTATTCCGGAAACTACAGTTACGCGACGGCGGTTGGTTTGTTTGAAGGCTTGCTGAACTTAATTCTTTTGACGGTAGCAAACTTCACATCCAAAAAAGTTGCCGGTGAATCACTTTGGTAAGGAGAAAGAAATGACAGAAGAAATAAAATCATTGTCTGAAGAAATTGAAGAGACAACTGTAGAAACAATAGAAGAAACAACTGAAAAAAAGGATGATAAGTTAAAGCTTGATTACGGAAAAGAAAGAAAACTGAAAAAAGGAACCAAAGTAAAAGAGTCCTGGCAGTACAACGTCTTCCGTGTATTCAACGTAATACTGATGACAATCATCTGTATACTTACACTTTATCCTTTCCTTTATCTGGTTGCCCAGTCCTTCTCATCGGAGGCTGCAATCATCAAAGGTCAGGTAACGATCTTTCCCGTAGGATTCAACTTTACGACATACAAGTCGGTTATTACCAAAGGTGAATTCCTGGGATACTACAAAAACACAATTCTTTATGCCGTGTTCGGAACATTTTTCTCGGTGCTGTTTTCGGCAATGCTTGCATATCCGCTTTCAAAGCCTCAGCTCAGATTAAACAAGTTTTTCGTTCCGTTCATCATATTCACAATGTACTTCGGCGGCGGACTGATTCCTAACTACATCTTGATGACATCCTTAGGACTCAGAAATACGATTTTCTCATTCATACTTCCCGGCCTTATCGGTACATATTACGTATTGCTGATGAAGTCCTTCTTCTCAAGCTTCCCTCACGAACTTGAAGAGGCAGGTGAAATTGACGGTCTTTCAAAATACGGAGTGTTCTTCAGAATAGTGCTTCCGAACTCGAAGCCCATTATAGCTACCATGGTACTTTTCTACATGGCAGGCTACTGGAGCAACTGGTTCAACGCTTTCCTTTATTTGGAAGACAGAAGCAAATGGCCTGT
>CAMYYF010000086.1:0-6059 GCA_947303375.1 uncultured Lachnospiraceae bacterium | reverse complement strand
AAGGCTTTCTCCAGCCTTTAATATCCGAGTTTTGAATAGCAGTAAATATTCTTTCCCTGACGCCCGGAGCCTCGTCATTAATCGATTTTAAAAGATCTTTTGCGTACTGCCTCTTGGTATATCCGTCCACCGGGCAGGGAGATTTTAAAACAGGAACATTATTAGCCTTTACAAAACCGATAATATCGGCTTCTTTCATGTATATAAAAGGCCTGATAACGGTAACTCCGGTTCTGTCTAAGTAAGTTACCGGAGAAAAGGTATTCTGCCTTCCTTCATATATAAGCGACATCATATAAGTCTCAACCACATCGTCTTGATGATGTGCATAAGCCATCTTATAAATTCCTCGTTCTTTAAGAAAATTATACATTGCGCCTTTGCGCATTTTGGCACAAAGTGAACAGGGATTTTCTTCTTTTCTTATATTAAATACAATGTCAGAAATATCTGATTTTACGATATGATATTCAACATCCAGTTCATCACAAATCTTCTGAATATCATCAAAATTGACGTTTTTAAAACCCAAATCACAAGTAATGGCGATGAGAGAGTAGTGAATGGGGTAGAAGCGTCTCATTCCTGCCAGAGCATGTAAAAGAGCCAGAGAGTCTTTTCCGCCTGAAATACCGACTGCAATTACGTCATTTTCTTTTATCATTTCATAGTCATCAACGGCCTTACGCGTTTTTGACATTATCTGCTGAAGTTTCATTTTAAACCTTTTTTATGAGTTTTTTAACCATATTGATTATATCATATTTATATAGAATTATAATAATTTATGGTTTATAATTTTATTGGATATTTTTTTATAAAAGGTGTTGAAATGGGAAAAAGAACAATCAAATTCATAATTACGCTTGTTGTGGCATTAATTATCGGATCGGCTTACGGATTCGTTATGGGGTTACTTAAAATAGCCTTTCCCGAATACTGTGATATGATTGAAACTGTAAATAAAATCATATTCTGGTCTGTAATGTCGATAATTTTTATCGTGATATTTATCATTATCGGAGTTTCCACCATAAAAGAATTCAACTTCATGAAGCTTGTAAATAACGAATTAATGTATAACGGATTAACCGAAACAATTTACAATGCAGCTTCTAAAAGAAAGGAAAGGTATAAGAAAAACAAAACAAGCGTCGGATATGTTGGAAGCGTTAATATGATGATTAATTATCTTGCGATGCAGGATAAATTAAAAGAAGCAGAAGAGATGTTGGAAGAGTTCGATTTGATCGAATTAAAAGATAAGATGAAGATTGAATCCGGAAATCCCAACAGATCAAATGCGACAACATATTTCGGACTTTTAGATTCTGCAATGTGTTTATACATAGAATTAAATAATAAAGAAAAGGTTGAATATATTTATTCGATTTTTAACCCTTTATATAATCTGTATATTGCAAAATTTGATTATTTAACAGATGTTTTATATGAAGTAAAAGTTAAATATCTGATATTTAACGAAGAGTTTAATGAAGCAAATTCAATATTAGATATTTTAAAATCAAGCCAGCCGTTTTTATATTATGCATTTATGTTGGATGTGCATAAAAAGCAAAAAGTAACAGATAAAGAACTGATTGAAGAAACTTATAATAATGCAATAACCGAAGCCGAAAAACTTGCTTCAAAAGGCTTCTTTAAACAATCACTGGCAAAGAAAAAGGAAGACATTTATAAAGAATTGGCCAAAGAGGGATAATCATGAAATTTAAATGGGATAAAAAGTATTTATACTGGGGCGTAACTGCTTTAATCGTACTTGCGATTACGGTTTTATTTAATTTTCTTTTAAATAACAATCTGGCAATCAGAACAGCCATCAGCAAGTTGGTCAGAATTTTACTTCCGATTATTTTAGGATTTGTATTTGCATTCCTTGTAAATCCTTTGATGAAATGGTTTGAAGAATCTGTATTTTCTTTATTTGACAAAAAAGCTCCTGACAGAATGCTGTTACCTAAATGGAAGAAGAATTTATACAGAATTCTTGCAATGATTTTATCATAC
Organism: uncultured Lachnospiraceae bacterium; assembly: GCA_947303375.1. GTDB lineage: Bacteria > Bacillota > Clostridia > Lachnospirales > Lachnospiraceae > UBA3766. Next base: position 4,028 of record CAMYYF010000086.1, on the reverse strand, counting down.
ATTGTAATACTTGTATTAATTGCAAGTTTCGTAATTGCAGTAATACCTCAGATAAGCGAAAGTATCATCAATATTTCGGTTTTATTCCCTAAATACAAAGAAAACTTCATGACCTGGTTTGACGGGCTCACACGCAAATATCCCGAGATCTATAAGTATTTGGGCAATTACATAAAAGAAAACGAAGAAATAATCGACAACTGGACAGATACAACGCTTGTTCCCTGGTTAACAACGTTAGCTTCAAAGTCATCAGTTTATCTTTTATCATTTTTTAAAGCATTAAAAGATATTGTAATCGGATTTATCGTATCTATTTACGTTTTATCCAAAAAAGAACTTTTCAAAGGCCAGGCGAAGAAGATTGTTTATTCAATTTTTAACGTTAAAAACGGTAATATTATCATAAAAAACACCAGAATGGCAAGCGATAAATTCTCGGGCTTTATAATCGGTAAAATCGTAGATTCACTTATAATCGGCTTTTTATGCTTCATCGGATGCTCAATTATAAAAATTGAATATCCGGTTTTGATTGGTTTAATCATCGGTGTAACCAATATAATTCCGTTTTTCGGACCGATTATCGGCGCAATTCCTTGTTTATTGTTATTACTGATAATTAACCCGATTCATGCGCTTTATTTCCTTATTTTTGTCATTATTTTGCAGCAATTGGACGGAAATTTTATCGGTCCCAAGATTCTTGGCTCATCCACAGGAATTTCGAGTTTCTGGGTTATTTTCGCAATCACTGTGTTTGGCGGTTTCTGGGGAATTCCCGGGATGATTATTGGCGTTCCTTTAATGGCTGTAATTTACACTTTAATCCAGTCAGCCTTAGATATAACACTCAAAAATAAAGAATTATCAAAAGACACAAATGATTACATTTATTTGGATCATATAGATAATGAAAATAAAGAATTTATTGAACGTGAATTACCAAGTGTTTTAATGGCTAAGAAAAAAGCTGAAAAGAAAAAACAAGCTGAAGACAAAAAGAAAGAAAAAGAATTAAAAAAGCAGGAAAAACTTCAAAATAAAGAAAAAGCCTCTGAAAACGATAAAAATGTCGTTGATAAGGAAAATATCGCTGAAAACGACGAAAAAACGAATACAAACGAAGAAAAATCTTAAAAAACACATCAAAAAAGTGATTTTTTAGCATAAATTAACCGGTATTAATAAAATACCGGTTTTTTATTTGAAAGATTAGTAAATTCATTAGATAAACTAAATTAAAGTAATTTAATCGTTTACCGCAGTTAATAATTTAACGCAGTAGTTGAGCCGCCAGATATGTATGAAAACCACTCTTTTCTTGCTCAACTCTGCGTTAAATTATTCTTTTGCGAATAGTTGCACGTAATCTTCTATGAGCTTTACGGCGCCTTCAATGCCTGTTTTTGCTGAATTTATACACAAATCATATGATGATGCACGGCCCCATTTGTTGTCCGAATAATAATTATAATAGCTTGCACGTGCTCGGTCTTTTTTATCAATGAGTCCGTTTAAGTTGTTTTCAGACATTTCAGGATTTTCAGAAGCGATTCTTTTAAGACGGAAGTCTTTATCTGCATAAATGAAAATAGATAAGAGATTTTCGTTATCTTTTAGGATATAATCCGCACATCTTCCGACTATTACGCAGGGACCTTCGCTTGCGATATTTTTTACGGTCTCATACTGCGCTAAAAAGATTTTCTGGCCGTAAGGCATATCTGTTACTGAACCGCGGTTAAAACTGATTGAATAAGGATCTGTTACCAGATTGTATAAAAAACTTGAAGTGGGCTTTTCGTCATGTTCCATGATTATTTCCTTACAAAGTCCTGATTCCTTCGATACGCGGTCAATAAGGGCATTATCATAGAATTTAACGCCCAACTTCTCTGCCAGCTTCTCTCCTATTTCGTGTCCGCCTGAACCGTACTGTCTGCCGATAGAAATGATAAATTTGTTTTCTGCCATAATTAAGTCCCCCTTATAGTAATTTATCAAAACTTTTTATTTTCTTAATTTATTTAATAATTCAACAAATTCATTATTCAAAGGTGCTTCGAATTCAACATATTCTTTGGTCGAAGGATGAATAAATCCTATTGTCTTTGCATGTAAAACCTGTCCTTCGATTCCGAATTTGTTATTTGCCGCCCCATATGTATAATCACCGAGCAAAGGATGATTTAAATACTTCATTGCCACACGAATCTGATGCGTTCTGCCGGTTTCAAGTTTAAATTCAACTAAATCATAGCCGTCGAATGATTCAAGCACCTTATAATGCGTTACAGCGTGCTTACCGTGCAATTTATCGCATACAGACATCTTTTTGCGGTCATTTTTGTCTCTGTCTAAGAATACGTCCACAGTGCCTTCATAGTCTTTTAAATGCCCTGTGGCGATTCCCTGATAAATCCTGGTAATCGAATGTTCTTTTAACTGATCTGCGATAAATCTGTGCGCAAAATCGTTTTTACAGATAATCAGCGAACCTGAAGTATCTTTATCGATTCTGTGAACGATTCCCGGTCTTAAAATTCCGTTAATTCCAGACAATTTATCTTTGCAATGATATAAAACTGCATTTACAAGCGTTCCTGTTAAATGTCCGGGTGCAGGATGAACGACCATTCCCTTAGGTTTATTTACAATCATAAAATCATCGTCTTCATAGATGATATCAATAGGAATATCTTCGGGAAGAATCTCAAGTGGCAAAGGCTCGGGAACATTTAATTCAATTTCATCATCTTCTTTTAATTTGTATGAAGATTTTAAAACAACTTTGCCGTTTACGCTTATGTTTCCTTCTTTTATGAGCTTTTGCAAATAAGTTCTGGACGCATCCTTATAGACATTGCTTAAAAATACGTCGATTCTGTCCTCGTTATCATCCGCTATGAATTTGTAAGTCGTAAAATCGCTCATTTATTCCTTTTCCCAGGACTTTTCGTCGTAGGTTATCTCATCAAATGCAGATAAAATAACATCATCGCTCGGAAGGCTTGTCTCTATACCCTTGCCGAGTTTGCATAAAAGCTTCGTATTATTATCTTTCTTAGCAACAGTTTTCTTATATATATCAAATAAATCCTTCGCTTTGCATTTACACTGCGAAATCATTACTTTGTAAGGAACTAAGAGGTCTCTTATTTCCAAATATTCCTCATTAGAAATCAAATCAGTCTTAAAAGATACAAATGCCAGCAAAACAAGGCTTAACGATACGCAGTCAGCCTCTGTGAATTTGCCTGTTTCTTTTAATACCTCATAAAAGATATTATCGGCGAAATATATATCGCTTTCATTATCTTCATCATAAGCCTTTTTATGCACGTTTAAAGCTTCTTTGATAAAATGTTCAAGTGTCTCTTCATCCTGCGCTATAAGCTCATAATTGTTGTTCTCAAGCCACATAAAAAACTTTGCTTTGTATAATGCACCAAGACGAAGTGCATGTGACATTAATGTAATGTAATCTTTGGGATCGGCTCCCTTGATATTTTCTACGTTTAAATCCTTAAAAGCTTCTTTTGAAATCATTGTATTTATCCTTAGGTAAATTATTATAAAAAAGGGCAGGGAATTTCCCTGCCCATATTATTTTAAAATTAATTACAGCATGCCTTCGGTATCTTCGTCTTCTTCTCTCTTATCTCCTACTATTCCGACTTCTGCAGGGCAGATAAGGAAAATGAACTCGGAAATCTTCTGCATTGAGCCGTCGATTGCATATACAGAACCTGCTGTAAAGTCGATAAGTCTCTGGCCTACTGCCTTGTTAACCTTTGATAAATCAAGGATAACTGCTCTTCCGTTTAATAAAGTATCAGCAATTTCGTATGAATCGTTATCAAAAGAACTTGCAATGATATTGCAAATTTCAAAACTGCTTGAACCTGAACCGCTGTTTTTGTTTGAAGATCTCTTAAGCAATGATGAAAATCCTCCCGATTTTTTCTTTCCTTCTTCTTTATCGTCGTCAAATACATCCATTACGCTGCTAACCACTTTGAATT
>CAMYYF010000085.1:0-6120 GCA_947303375.1 uncultured Lachnospiraceae bacterium | reverse complement strand
CCTTTGCGCGCGTAATACACGCATATTCATCGCTTTAAATTGGTAAAATATCATAAAAGAAATAACAATCAATTAGTAAAATTTCACAATAAAAAGGACAAAAGGTGGAAAAGTATGTGTATTCTGCAGATTGTCCGGGGAAAAAGACCATGCTATAATCAGTAAAACTTCAAGAGGGGTCACAATCACGAAGGTACAGACTCGAGGGGCAGACATAAAGAAAGGAAGTGATTGTATGAACTACATTATTGAAATCGAAAAAGGTCTTTGGTTTCTCGGATGGTCACCACTTGACGGAACTATGCAGACAACCGAAAAAATCGGACTGGCCTATCGCATGAGAAGAACAGTAGCGGTAAGAACTCTTCCTAAGGTTGTCGAACATTACGGCAGCGGTCACATAATGGCATCAGCGATTTAACCAAATATAATTAACAAAGATGGAATCTTCCGGCAAAAGTCGGGAGATTCTATTTTTTTTAAAAAATTTTTTAATTACCTATTGACATAGTAGGTTGAAAGTTGTATTTTATATTTACCGACCAAACAGGTGGGTAAAAAACAACAACAAATTTCCAACAGGAAAGACGGAGATTAAAATGGCTAAAGATTACATTATTGATTTTGTAAAAAACATACTTCTGATTCGAATGTGTTCACGATGTCGATGTTGCTTCTGACATCCAAAGCTTTATAAGAAACAAGAGAAAATGAACAAAAAGAACAAATGATAAAAAAACACAATTCGAAAGGAAATAAATAAAATGAGCGATTACAGATTTGAAACTTTACAGATACACGTAGGACAGGAGAGCCCCGACATCTCCACAGATGCAAGAGCGGTTCCCATTTATGCAACCACATCTTATGTATTTAAGGATTCCAAGACTGCTGCAGGCAGATTCGGACTTACAGAGAGCGGTAACATTTATACAAGACTTATGAACCCCACTTCCGATGTATTCGAGAAGAGAATCGCTGCACTTGAAGGCGGCATCGGAGCACTTTCCACAGCTTCGGGTTCATCCGCAATTACATATGCAATTCAGAATATCGCAACAACAGGCGATCACATTGTAGCAAGCAAGAACCTTTACGGCGGTTCATATAACCTCCTCGCACACACACTTAAGGATCAGGGCCTTACAACAACATTTGTAGATCCTTCCGATCCCGAGAATTTCGAAAAAGCCATTAAAGACAACACGAAACTTCTTTATGCGGAGACTCTTGGCAATCCCAACTCGGATATAGCCGATCTCGAGGCAATTTCGGCGATTGCACACAAACACGGAATTCCGCTTATAGTTGATTCGACATTTGCTACTCCTTATCTTCTTCGTCCGATTGAACATGGTGCTGATATCGTAGTACATTCGGCTACCAAGTTCATCGGCGGACACGGAACCGTAATGGGCGGCGTTATCGTAGACAGCGGTAAATTTGACTGGGCACAGAACGACAAGTTCCCCGGACTTTCAAAGCCTAATCCTTCATATCACGGAATCGTATTTACCGATGCAGTCGGCGCAGCCGCTTACATCATAAAACTCAGAACAACTATCATGAGAGATCAGGGAGCTGCATTATCTCCTTTCAACTCATTCCTTTTAATCCAGGGTCTTGAAACACTTTCATTAAGAGTTGAAAGACATGTGGAGAATGCGCTCAAAGTAGTTGATTACTTAAGCAAACATCCTCAGGTAGAGAAAGTAAACCATCCTTCGGTTGAGGGCGGCAGACAGAAAGAACTCTATGATGCTTACTTCCCCAACGGAGCAGGTTCAATCTTTACATTCGATATCAAGGGCGATGCAAACACAGCAAGAAAGTTCACAGAGAGCCTCAAACTCTTCTCACTTCTTGCAAACGTAGCGGATGTTAAGTCACTCGTTATTCATCCCGCATCAACCACACATTCACAGCTTAGTGAGGAAGAATTACTTGATGCCGGCATCAGACCTAATACCGTCAGACTTTCAATCGGTACAGAGCACATCGATGATATCATTGAGGATCTCGAGCAGGCATTTAAGGCAGTTTTATAAAAACAAATCATAAAAGAAGAAAAAAGAGTATAATATATACGATGAACTTTGGTTCGGAAAGGAATTAATCATGGGAAAAATATATACATCAGCAGATCAGTTAATAGGAAAAACTCCTCTTTTGGAGCTCACACATATCGAAGAAGCAGAGAAGCTTGAAGCAAAGATTTATGCAAAGCTTGAGTACTTCAATCCTGCAGGCAGCGTAAAAGACAGAATCGCCAAAGCCATGCTTGACGATGCAGAAGCAAAAGGACTTATCAACAAGGATACCACAATCATCGAGCCCACATCGGGTAACACAGGTATCGGTCTTGCATCCGTTGCAGCAGCAAGAGGATATAAAATTATCATCGTCATGCCTGAAACCATGTCGGTTGAAAGAAGACAGCTTATGAAAGCTTACGGTGCAAACCTCGAACTTACAGAAGGCTCAAAGGGTATGAAGGGTGCCATTGCAAAGGCAGAAGAACTTTCAAAGGAAATCCCCAACAGTTTCATCCCTTCACAGTTTACAAATGCAGCAAATCCCAAGGCTCATTTTGAGACCACAGGTCCCGAAATCTGGGAAGATACAGACGGAAACGTAGATATCTTTGTAGCAGGTGTAGGTACAGGCGGAACCGTTACAGGTGTAGGCGAATATCTTAAAAAACAGAAAGCAGGTGTTAAGGTTGTAGCCGTAGAGCCCGCAGATTCACCCGTTCTTTCAAAAGGAACAGCCGGCAGCCACAAGATTCAGGGTATCGGCGCAGGATTCGTTCCCGAAGTATTAAATACAAAGGTTTACGATGAAATTATCGCAGTTACAAACGACGCCGCTTTCGAGACAGGAAGACTCGTAGGTACAAAGGAAGGCGTACTCGTAGGTATTTCATCGGGTGCCGCACTTTTCGCAGCTATCGAACTCGCAAAGAGAGCAGAAAACAAGGGCAAGAACATCGTGGTTCTTCTTCCCGATACAGGAGACAGATATCTTTCTACAGCTCTTTTTGCCAATTAATTGAGGTAAATATTTTATGATGGTTTCCACAAGGGGCAGGTATGCGCTCAGGGTTATGATTGATATAGCGGAGCATTCGAACGGCAATTACGTGGCTATGCATGAAGTTGCCGACAGGCAGGATATATCGCTTAAATACCTTGAAAGAATACTGCCGATGCTGGTCAAGGCAAAGTTAATAGAGGGAGTACACGGCAAAGGCGGCGGTTATCATTTGACCAGAAAACCCGCTGAGTATACGGTCGGCGAAATATTGAGACTGACCGAAGGAGATCTCGCTCCCGTAAGCTGCTTGGACTGCAGGGGTCCTGAATGCGACAGAAAAGAAGAATGCAGGACGCTTCCCATGTGGGAAAAAATCGACAAAATCGTAAACGATTACTTTGACTCGGTTACCATCGAAGATCTGATGTACAAAGACATAACAGCCAACATATAGTTAAAAAAACCGCTCGAATTTCGGGCGGTTTTTTTTGGTTGTGGCAGGCGCATAAAAAAGATAAAATCAAAAGAGAGGTTACAAAAAAGTGTTTTTAAACCGATAAAACATATGTATGGTTTAACAGAATCAGAGGTGAAAAATGTCGGACATAAACGAACTTATTTTACAAATCGAATCAGCTGCACTGGATGATAAATTTACGGATGTTTACAGGGACATAAATGCCGTCGGATACCAGAGAGACAGATACATCAATGCTCTCACCAAGTTTTCGACGTATTATAAAAATACCGACGTGAATATATTTTCCGCACCCGGAAGAAGTGAGGTAATGGGCAATCATACCGACCATCAGCACGGCGAAGTCCTGGCGGCGGGAATCAATCTTGATGCGATTGCAATCGTCGGTAAGACCGAAGGGAAATTAATCAGAATTGTATCGGGTCCTTATCCGATGATGAAAATAGATATAGGCAACCTGAATAAGCAGAAAAGCAAAAAAGCTTCAAGTGAAGCGCTTGTGGAAGGCATCTGCAAATACTTTTTTGACAGAGGTTTCGAAGTCGGAGGTTTCGATGCTTATATTACAAGCGATGTAATAGTCGGCGCAGGGCTTTCTTCCTCGGCCGCGTTTGAAACTCTTATCGGAACAATTATCTCGCATCTTTTTAACGGAGGCATCATAAAAGATACCGAAATAGCCATAGCGGGACAGTATGCCGAGAATGTATATTTCGGCAAACCCTGCGGACTGATGGATCAGATGGCATGCTCGCTCGGCGGACTCGTGCATGTTGATTTTGCCGATGAGAGCAATCCCGTATCCGAAAAGATTATGTACGATTTATCGGACAACGGATATTCACTTTGCATAACCGATACCAAGGGTTCACATGCGAATTTAACCGATGAATATGCAGCCATTCCAAAGGAAATGAAGGAGGTTGCATCTTTCTTTGGCAGGGAGTATTTACTCGGTGTCACGCTCGATGAACTGCTTGCAAACGCTTCAAAAATCCGTACGCAGTTTTCGGACAGAGCGCTTCTTCGTGCGATACATTTCGTAAATGAAAACGAGAGAGTAAAGAAAGGTGTTTCGGCACTTAAAAACAATGATACAAACGAGTTTTTAAAACTGATAAGAGAGTCCGGCAAATCGTCGTTTGAGTATCTTCAGAATGTGTATGCCGTGAATGATTATCTCAATCAGAATCTTTCTCTGGCACTTGCAATCAGTGACAGTATTTTGGATAAAAACGAGGAAGCATTCAGAGTTCACGGAGGCGGATTTGCAGGTACGATTCAGGCGTTTGTCAAAAACGAAAATGTCAGCGTCTACAAGGAAAAACTTGACGCCGTATTCGGAGAGAATTCCTGCCATGTTCTTAACATTAGAAAGTATGGCGGAATTCGCATTGTATAAGTGATTTAGGGGAAAAATAATCTTAAGTGAGGGTTACGATGGGCAGAAGAATTTATCTTAACAACGACTGGTATTTTAACGAGTGTTTTTCGGATGAAATGTTACAGTCGGGTTACGACTATACGAAGAATGAGTGTGTGAGAATTCCGCACACCGTAAAAGAAACTCCCCTGCACTATTTTGATGAGCATGAATATCAGAAAGTTGCGGCGTACTTCAGGGTTATTAATGCGCCCGAAGAATGGCGCGGTAAGGATGTTTTTCTGACATTCGACGGTGTTTTGCATTCATGCACGGTTTATATTAACGAAAAAGAAGCGGCGACTCATTTATGCGGTTATACCGCTTTTACAATAAATCTCTGCGATTATTTAAAATTCGGCGAAGACAATATTATCATGGTTAAAGCCGACAGCAGAGAAGATCAGAATTTACCTCCCTTCGGGTTTGTAATCGATTACATGACCTACGGAGGCATCTACAGAGACGTCTATGTCGACGTAAAAGAAAAGGCACATTTCGATGATGTTTTTGTATCGGGCGATGCGAACGGTAATCTTCGCGTACAAATATCCGCGAGCAAAGATGCCAACGGAATGATAATCGAAAATTCTCTTATTTCCCTTAAGAAAAACGAAGACGGAATACTTGTTTCTACTGATGAAAAAATACTCGGCGAAGCAGAATATTATCCCGATGAAGGAAGTAACGAATCCGTTAAAACTTATAAGGTTGAAAGTCCCGCGCTTTGGGATACGGTGCATCCAAACCTTTATATTTTACGAAGCGTTTTAAAGGATGCGGCGGGAAAAGCAGTCGATGAAAGCAAAGTAAGATTTGGTTTCAGAAGCATTTTATTTAAAGCCGACGGATTCTATTTAAACGGCGAAAAGTTTAAAATACGCGGCCTTAACCGTCATCAGAGTTATCCTTACGTCGGATATGCAATGCCTAAAAGCGCACAGGCAAACGATGCAAAGATCCTAAAAGAAGAACTCGGTCTTAATGCAGTACGAACCTCGCATTATCCGCAGTCGCATTACTTCCTCGATGCATGTGATGAAATCGGACTCCTTGTATTTACGGAGATTCCGGGCTGGCAGCATATCGGCGATGAAGCATGGAAAGATATTGCAGTCGAAAATGTAAAAGATATGGTGCTTCAGTACAGAAATCATACATCGATTATTTTATGGGGTGTACG
>CAMYYF010000084.1:0-6123 GCA_947303375.1 uncultured Lachnospiraceae bacterium | reverse complement strand
CAATTAAAGGCACGAGAGATTTTGATGAGGCAATCATTACTCACGGCGGTGTGAGTGTAAAGGATATCAATCCTAAAACAATGGAAAGCAAACTCGTAAAGAATCTTTACTTTGCGGGAGAAGTAATTGATGTGGATGCTTTTACGGGAGGCTTTAACCTTCAGATAGCATTCAGTACAGGATACTTATCAGGAATGAGAGAAGAAGAAAATTAATATACGGAGGAATTTTTTATGGGATTTAATGTTGCAATCGACGGACCTGCAGGTGCGGGCAAATCAACCATCGCCAAACTTGTGGCTAAAGAAAAAGGTTTTATTTATGTTGATACCGGAGCCATGTATCGTGCTATCGCTTTGTATTTAATCAGAAAAGGCGTAGGAATTAACGATAACGAAGGCTTTGAAAAATACTGCGGCGAAGCAAACGTATCGATAGAGTACGATAACGGCACTCAGATAGTTCTTTTAAACGGAGAGAACGTAAACGGTCTTATCAGAACACAGGAAGTCGGAAACATGGCATCAGCGAGCTCTACAAACGGAAAAGTCAGAGCTCAGCTTCTCGAACTTCAGAGAAAACTCGCAAGAGAAAACGATGTTGTTATGGACGGCCGTGATATCGGAACCAACATTCTTCCCAACGCAGAGTGTAAGATTTATCTTACCGCCTCAAGCAGAGTTAGAGCAGAGAGAAGATATCTTGAATTAAAAGAAAAAGGTACGGAGTGTGATCTTGATACAATCGAAAAAGAAATCATCGAACGTGACGAGCGAGACATGAACCGCGAAATCGCACCTCTTAAGCAGGCTGAAGATGCTGTATATCTCGACACATCGGATATGTCGATTGAAGAAGTAAAAGACAAAATTATTGAAATAATTGATAACTGCAAATAACCGGCATAAGAAAGGCATAACATGGAAGTTGTACTTGCCAAATCCGCAGGCTTTTGCTTTGGTGTAAAAAGAGCTGTGGATACGGTGTATGAAGAAATTGAAAAAGGCGGAATTATTTATACTTTCGGACCTATTATTCACAACAAGGAAGTTGTAAACGATTTTCTCATAAAAGGAGTAAAAGAAATAAACTCCTTAGAGGAACTTGATAATCTTCCCAAAGGCTGTGTAATTATAAGGTCTCACGGTGTTGCAAAAAACATCTACGAAGGCATAGAAAAGCGCGGATTTACTATTATTGACACGACTTGTCCTTTCGTAAAAAGGATTCAGAATTTGGTAAATACAGAGTCCGCACAGGGCAAAACAATTGTCATAATCGGCAACGACGGACACCCTGAAGTTGAGGGTATAAAAGGGTGGTGCGAAACACCTGCTTACGTCGTCGGTAACGAAGATGACGCAAGGGCTCTCAAAGGCGTGTTAAAAGGCGAGATTTACGTAGTTTCGCAGACTACTTTTAACATCAATAAATTTAAAGATTTAGTTGATATTTTAAAAGGAATTTGTTATGATGATAATGTTAGCGTTGTGAATACTATATGCAACGCTACGAGCGAACGTCAAAACGAGGCCGCGCAACTGGCCGAAAAAGCTGACGTTATGATTGTTATAGGGGATTCGCAAAGCTCCAATTCCCGCAAGCTTTACGAAATCAGCAAAATGCATTGTGAAAGAACCTATTTCATTCAGACACTTAAGGAGTTGCATTTGGAATTACCGGCTAATGCTAACCTGGTGGGAATTACAGCTGGGGCATCTACCCCAAAAAACATTATTGAGGAGGTTCAAAAATATGTCAGAACTTACTTTTGAACAAATGCTTGATGAATCATTCAAAACAATTCGAACAGGAGAGATAGTTAGCGGTGAAGTTATCGATGTTAAACCCGATTACATTATTTTAAATATCGGCTACAAATCTGATGGCATTCTTTCCAAAGCAGAATACACAAATGACTTAAGCATTGATCTGACAGAAAAAGTAAAAATCGGAGACAAACTTGACGTTAAGGTACTTAAGGTCAACGACGGAGAAGGTCAGGTATCACTTACGCACAAGAGACTTGTGATGGATAAAGGATCCAAGATTCTTGAAGATGCGTTCAATGAGAAGACAACAGTTAAGGGTGTAGTTACACAGATTCCCAACAACAAAGGTGTAATCGTTGTTGTAGATGATGTAAGAGTATTCATTCCCGCAGGTCTTCTTTCAGATGTTTATGAAAAAGATTTATCCAAGTTCATGGATAAGGAAATAGAATTTCTCATGCAGGAATATGATCCCAAGCAGAGAAGATATATCGGCAACCGCAAAGAACTCATTACAGCTCAGAAGGCAAAAGCTCTTGAGGAAGTTCTTTCCAAGATTAACGTTGGCGATACAGTAGAAGGTACTGTAAAGAACGTTACAGATTTCGGTGCATTCATCGATCTCGGCGGTATCGACGGACTCCTTCACATCAAAGAGATGAGCTGGGGCAGAATCGAAAGTGCTAAGAAGCTTTACAAAGCAGGCGATAAAGTAAAAGTTCTCATAAAAGAGATCAACGGAAACAGAATTTCTCTTTCAACCAAGTTTGAAGATGAGAATCCCTGGAAAGATTTAAGCGCAAGATTCCCTGTTGGCAGCGTTGTAACAGGTAAGGTTGCAAGAATGACAGACTTCGGTGCTTTCATTCAGCTTGAAGGTGGTGTAGATGCACTTCTTCATGTTTCCCAGATTTCCAAGAATCACATTGAGAAGCCTTCAGATGTTCTTAAGATCGGTGATGAAGTAACTGCAGAGGTTACAGAAGTTAACGAAGAGAACAACAGAATCAGCCTTTCCGTAAGAGCTATGTTACAGCCCAAGAAGAAAGAAGAAAATGCTGATGACAACGGCGAAGAATATGCAACAGTTGATGTTGAATCAGTAGTTGCAGCACAGGCTGAAGAAGAAGCTAAAGAAGCTCCCGCAGCAGTAGAAGCTCCCGTTGAAGAAGCACCTGTTGCAGAAGCAGCTCCCGCAGAGGAAGCTCCTGCTGAAGAAGCAGCTCCCGCAGAAGAATAAAAATAATAATTATTTATATAAAGAAGACACAGTTAATGTGTCTTCTTTTTTTGTCATATCTTTTAGGATAAAAAATATCAGGCACCTTGCGGCGCCTGATATTCTAGAAAAGAAAGGATGTTATAGGTTATTGATATTTGTTCAATATCAATTTATACGTTAATCATATTCTGCAGAATGTGTTCTGCATATTTGTTGAAACTTTCTCTTGAAGTCTTAAACTCCGGTGTGAGTTCAAAGAACAACTGCTGGTCTCTGTAATCTCTCTTGTAGAACGGCTCGAAGAGAACGCTCCATTCAGGAAGATATGTGGATGTCTTACGTGTGTAGCATGTAAGAGCACTTGCGGGCTCTTTGTGATCCTTTTCGATAAACTGTGCAACTGATTTGTGTACAGCCATATCTTCATGGATGAGATAGTAGTAATCTCTGTAGTTTGAATAGAAGTATTTCATTTCTTCCTCGTAAAGAGGTACCTTCAAAATTCCGTCTATTCCGTCACATGTAAAGTAACATCCGTTTGCGGTATATGAAAGAGGAACGGGAATTGCATTTCTGAATCTTAAGGATAAAATAAGTTCCTGTCTCTTTTTATTCTCATAATCGTTGTAATAGTTTGCCTTAACCTTCATTACACGAAGTGATTTGTTGAACAAATCGGGTATTGAAAGAAGAGAAACCATATGAAGCATTCCGATAACGTCTTCTTTGTTGTGAAGAAGGATTGCATTCATTATTTCTTCGTCCTTACTTACAACATATTCGTGATAGAAGCTTATAAGTTCGCCACCGTCGAAGATGTCTTCTCTGATCATACCGAGGAAGGACTGCAATGTCTTCTGTCTGCAATCCTCGAGCTTCATGAAGTTCTTGTAAGGCTTAATTCTTTTATAAATATCCAGTCCGTCGAATGAACTGAAATCAAAATCATATTCGTACTGTTCGCATTTCTGCTCTATGAATGGAATATCAAACTGATTTCCGTTAAAATGAATTAGGAAAGAGTAGTTTTCACAGAAGTCAAGAAATGCTTTCAATACTTCGTTTTCTTCTTCATAGTTTTCGGCCAGCCACTGGATTAACTGCCATTCGCCGTCTTCATAATAAGAACAGCCAATCATATATAAATTTGAACTTCTGGCGCTAAAACCGGTAGTCTCGATATCAAGGAAAAGGATATCGTTAAGCGGTGCTATAGTTTCCAAAGGATAATTTAATTCTTTAAGAGTGGTCGAACACTGAATAGTTTTCATTAGATTACCTTTCCAAATGCTTATTTTACATACATTATTATCTTACTACATTTTGAAAATTTTATATAGTATTTTTTTAAAATAAGTAGTAATATATTAAAGGCTATTTTTAAAAAATGAAAGGGAGGCAAGGATTTGTTTACATTTCACGGTGGTATTCACCCCTATGACGGAAAAGACATTTCAAAGGATAAGCCGATTGTAGATTACAGTCCCAAGGGTCTGATGGTATATCCTTTGTCTCAGCATATAGGCGCACCCGCTGAGCCTGTTGTTGAAATTGGGGAACATGTATTGGTTGGACAGTTAATTGCCAAGGAAACGGGGTTTGTTTCATCTCCGATTTATTCGTCTGTTTCGGGTACCGTAAAGGCTATCGAACCCAGAAGAATCATCACAGGTGATCATGTCAAGGCGATAGTTATCGAAAACGACGGTGCATACGATACGGTTGAATTTACTCCTCACCCTGATTACACAAAGCTTTCGAGAGAGGAAATCGTTTCTCTTATACAGAAAGCCGGTATAGTCGGAATGGGCGGAGCAGGATTCCCTACGCATGTTAAGGTCTCACCCAAAGAACCGGATAAAATCGAATACATTATCGCGAACTGTGCGGAATGCGAACCTTATCTTACAAGTGACTACAGGATTATGCTTGAAACTCCCGAAAAACTTGTGGAAGGTCTTCGTATCGAACTTTCCTTATTTAATAACGCAAGAGGTATTCTTGCCGTAGAGGATAACAAGCCCGATTGTATTAAGATCTTAAAAGAACTGACAAAGAACGATGAAAAGATTACCGTTATCGGACTTAAGACCAAATATCCTCAGGGTTCTGAAAGACATCTTATCTTTGCAACGACCAAGAGAGCGATTAATTCTTCAATGCTTCCTGCAGACGCAGGCTGTATTGTCAATAACGTCGATACCATCTGCTCCATATATCAGGCGGTTGTTGAAGGCAGACCTCTTCTTCACAGAATCGTTACCGTTACAGGCGACTGTGTCAAGAATCCTCAGAACTTCAGAATTCCCATCGGAACCAATTATCACGAACTGATTGATGAGGCGGGCGGATTCATAAAAGAGCCTGAAAAGATTGTTTCCGGCGGACCCATGATGGGATTTGCCATCTTTGATCTCGACGTTCCCGCAACCAAGACTTCATCTGCGCTTCTGTGTCTTTCCAAGGATCAGATTTCTTCGGCAAAGGAAACTGCATGTATCAACTGCGGCAGATGTGTCGAAGTATGCCCCGGAAGAGTAGTTCCTTCCAAACTGGCTGACTTTGCACAGAACGGAAACAGAGAAATGTTTGAAAAATATAACGGTATGGAATGCTGCGAATGCGGATGCTGCTCATATATTTGCCCCGCAAAGCGTTATCTTACCCAGTCCATAAAATCTATGAGAAGAATGATTCTCGCCGACAGAAAGAAAGGGGGTAAATAATCATGGATAAGAAATTAAAAGTATCCTCGAACCCTCATGTCAGAGACGGTATGTCGACCAGAGGAATCATGCTTGCTGTTATCATAGCACTTATGCCTGCCACAATTTTCGGTGTGATTAACTTCGGTTATCATGCTCTTCTTGTAATTCTTGTTTCGGTAGGCTTTTCGGTACTTTCCGAGTTTGTAATGTGCAAGATATTAAAGAAACCGGTTTCGGTGGGAGACTGCTCCGCTATTGTTACCGGTCTGTTACTTGCGCTCAATTTACCCGCATCATTTCCTTTGTGGATGACCGCACTCGGCGCATGCTTTGCGATTGTTGTCGTAAAGATGCTTTTCGGCGGTCTCGGACAGAACTTTATGAACCCCGCACTCGGTGCGAGATGTTTCCTCGTTATTTC
>CAMYYF010000083.1:0-6156 GCA_947303375.1 uncultured Lachnospiraceae bacterium | reverse complement strand
ACGCAACTTACGTTTACATAGTTTATCATAAAAAAGGGATATATTCAAGAATATTTTATGTAGTAAAAAAAGCGATTTTGTTGTAAAATTAAAGGGTGTGAAAAGGAGATATTATGAATTGTTACGAGTGCAAAAAGAAAATAAAAGATTTTCTTGACGATTCATTAAATTCCAAAACGACCATTGAATTTGTCAATCATGTCAGAAGCTGCAAGGAATGCATGGAAGAACTCTCCATTGAGTATCTTGTAAGCGAAGGTTTAAAGCGTCTTGATACCGCAACGAGCTTTAATCTTGACAATGAATTAAACGACAAATTGAATGAGGCTTTATCCAAAGCAAAATTCAACAGATACTTTGCCGTAATCTGCGGCATAGTTATCTTTATTGTGGCCTTTTTACTGGGACTTTTACTTTCAACTTTGTTTACTTATTAGGATTATATGGAAAAATTACTTTTAATTGACGGAAACAGTATTATGAACAGGGCATTTTACGGAGTGCCTGATTTAACAAACGTAAACGGTATACATACGAATGCCGTTTACGGTTTTTTAAATATTCTGTTTAGATTTTTGGACGAAGAAAATCCCGATTATCTTGCAATCGCATTTGATCTTCATGCTCCGACATTCAGACACAAGCTGTTCGAGGCGTATAAGGGTACGAGAAAGGGTATGCCTGACGAATTAAGACAACAGGTGCCTTATATTAAAAACCTCGTAAAAGAGATGAATATTAAAACTCTTGAACTTGAAGGGTATGAAGCAGATGACCTTCTTGGCACCATGGCTAAAAGAGCTCAGAGTATGGGTATGGAAGTATCTCTTTTATCTGGTGACAGGGATTTACTTCAGATTGCTGATGAACATATTAAAATACGTGTTCCCAAAACCATAAAAGGTCAGACAACCGTTGAGGATTATTATCCTGCGGATGTATTTGCAAAATATAATGTTACACCCGCGGAATTTATTCAGTTAAAGGCGCTGATGGGCGATTCGTCCGACAATATTCCGGGCGTTCCCAAAGTAGGCGAAAAGACTGCTTCGGAGCTTGTTATCAAATATCATTCACTTGATAAGATTTACGAATGCGTGGATGAAATTTCAAAAGATTCCATCAGAAATTCTCTTAAAGAGAATAAAGACCTGGCATATCTTTGCTTAAAACTTGCGACAATCGAAACCAATGCGCCCATAGATGTTTCGTTTGATGAACTTAAGAATGAACTAACATATTCCGAAGGCGGATATAACATTTTACAGGAGCTTGGCCTTAGAACATATCTTAAAAAGTTCGAAGACAATATGTCAAAGATTAAGAATGATGTATCTTTGGATAATTTATCCGTTACAGAGATTGAAAGTACTGATGCGCTTATGTCTCTTTTAGACGGTATAAAAGGTGCCTCCGTATCACTCGTAAAAGGTACGTTCGGTTCTGTAATCGGAATAGACGATAAGTTTTATAAGATATCTTTTATGATGAATATAAATCCTTTTGTAAGAAAGGTTTTATTTGAGGGCGACAACAAACTTATTGTATTCAAGGCTTCGGATGCTTATGAAATGCTTGAGGATGAGGATTTTAAGAAGCAGAGCAAGGAAATAGTCAAGAATTTGTATGCGCTGGATCTTGCCGCATATCTTTTAAACCCTTTAAACAACTCATATACGGCGGAAAGCCTCTTAAGCGATTATCTCGGCCTGACTGTAAGAAGTGACTCGCTTGACGCCAAAGAACAGGCTCTGGTAGCATACGGCTTTAATGAGCTTAAAAAGAATTTCGATGAGAGATTAAATGAGACAGAGCAGTTTAAACTTTATACTGACATCGAACTTCCTTTATCGCTTGTTTTGTTTGAAATGGAAAAGACAGGTATTCTTGTAGACCGAGCTGGCCTTAAAAAGTATGAGGAAGACTTGAGCGTTTCAATAGATGAGCTTGAAAAGAAAATCTACGAGGAAGCTGGAGAAGAGTTTAATATTTTATCTCCCAAGCAGCTTGGCGTAATTCTATTTGAAAAGATGAATATGCCAAGTTCCAAGAAAACAAAAACCGGATATTCCACATCTGCAGATGTGCTTGAAAAACTTGCTGCGGATTATCCTTTTGTTTCAAATATCCTCGAATACAGAACACTTACAAAATTAAAATCCACCTATGCTGTAGGACTTGCATCAGCCATCGGATCTGACGGAAGGATTCATTCGCATTTCCTTCAGACTGTAACGGCTACCGGAAGAATTTCCTCAGCAGAGCCTAATCTTCAGAATATTCCTGTAAGAACGGATCTTGGAAGACAGCTTAGAAAAGTATTTATTCCGAAGGATAACTGCATATTCGCCGATGCCGATTATTCTCAGATTGAGCTTAGAATCTTGGCTCATTTATCGAATGATACGACATTAATTGATGCTTTTAATTCCGATAAGGATATCCATGCGGTTACAGCATCCAAGGTATTTAATGTTCCTATCGATGAAGTAACATCCGCTCAAAGACGTGCTGCAAAAGTCGTTAACTTCGGTATTATTTACGGTATGTCTTCATTCTCTTTGGGACAGGATTTGGAGATCACAAGGAAAGACGCTGAAAAGTACATAAAAGAGTACTTCGAGGGCTATCCCGGTATCAGAAAATATCTTGATACTTGCGTTGAAAGTGCCAAAGAAAAAGGCTATTCGCTTACCGCATTTTTAAGGAGAAGACCTATTCCCGAACTTAAGGCTTCGCAGTTTATGCAAAGAGAATTCGGCAAACGTGTTGCAATGAATGCGCCTATTCAGGGTACCGCTGCGGATATCATGAAGATTGCAATGATAAATGTAAGAGATGCTCTTAAAAAGAACGGCCTTTCTTCGGAAATACTTATTCAGGTTCACGATGAACTTTTACTTGAAATAAAGAATGACGAAAAGGATGAAGTAGTAAAAATCCTTCAGACCGAAATGGAAAACGCTTACAAACTTTCGGTTCCCTTAAGTGTGGATTTAAATGTCGGGGAAAACTGGTATGAAGCTAAATAATTATGTGATAGGGATTACGGGCGGAATAGGTTCCGGCAAATCCCTTGCACTTTCATATCTTCAAAATAAATATAACTGTTTCGTGATTAAGGCTGATGATATCGGAAACGAGGTCAAACTTAAAGGCAATTCCTGCTATAAAGATATTGTTAAACTTTTAGGTAAGGATATATTAGGTGAAGACAAAGAGATAGACAAAAGTCTTATGGCCGAAAAAATCTTTGCTGATTCTCGGCTTGTTGAAAAGGTAAACGATATCATTCATCCTGCGGTCAGAAAAGAAATCGAGAAACTCATAAAAGAGAATTCCAAGGATTTTAAAATATTCGTTATTGAAGCTGCTTTGCTGGTTGAAGCCGGCTATTTTTCTATGCTTAATGAACTTTGGGAAGTGAATGCTTCTAAAGAAACACGTATTGAAAGACTTATGTCTTCAAGGGATTATTCTTTGGAAAAGTGCGAGTCGATTATCGCTATGCAGCATGATACTGTCTTTTATGAGAATGCAAATAATGAGTATTTAAAAAAGACTAAAAGAAAAGATTATTTCGGTTTTAAGATCATAAACAATGATTCGACGCCGGAGAACTTATATGAGCAGATAGATAAAGCAATGGAGGAAATCAATGGACGCTTCTAAAAACAAAGAGTGCCCTGTATTCGGCCTGGATATCGGAAGTAACGCAGTTACGGGCATCGTCGGATACATGGATAATGACAAGTTCATAGTAAAAGCGGTTGAATCCTCCGAGCATGAAAAGCCTTCAATGATTGACGGTAAGGATGAAGACATCGAAAGAATATCCGCCACAATAAAAAGAGTTAAGGAAAGACTCGAGGAAAAATGCGGCTTTCATCTGAAAGAGGCCTGTGTTGCAGCTTCAGGGCGTTTTTTAAAGACTGTAAATACTTATACAGAACTTTCATTTACGGACGAGCATATCGTTGAAGATAAAGATGTTTTTAAACTAAATGAGTTAAGTCTTGAAAAAGCTTATCAAAATCTTGAAGAAAGATATGAATTCGGCAAGAAGCATTATTGTGTAGGTAAAAGGATTGATAATCTGTATCGAAATGATACTGAAGATACCGATATTTTTGGAAAAGAAGCGTATAAAATCGGCATGGATTCGACTTTTATTTTCCTGCCTTATTCTGTTGTTGACGGGCTTTTTTCTGCGGCAGACGGCGCTGATTTAAGCGTGGCAAATCTTACACTTGAACCTTTTGCGGCTATAGAAACAGCAGTTCCCGAAAAATTCAAATCGCAGAATATTGCACTTGTTGACGTAGGCGCATCAGCCAGCAATATATGTATTTTAAACGAAGGTCTGGTATATGCTTTCGGTTCTGTTTCAAATGCCGGTGATTCTCTGACCGAAGTCATTGAAAACTTCTGTATGGTTGAATTTGATGAAGCGGAAAAGATTAAAAAGGCAATAGACAATTCCGAAGAAGTCGAATATGAGGATATTCTTGGCATGAGTAAGACCATCACAAGAAGCGAAGTTCTTGAAATGCTTGAAACTCCTGTCAAAAACATTACAAAGTTAGTTTCGGAAGAAATCATAAAACTAAATGACGGTTTTAATGTTAACGCTGTGTTCGTATATGGCGGAGGTGTTATTACCGACGGTTATACAAGCGGTCTTGAAGAAGAACTTCAGACAACTGTTAAGAATGTGCATTTGCGTGGCGAAGAAGTGATGGAAAAGACTTATTTTGTTGATACATCCTTTGCCAAGGAAGCTCTGCTTGTAATTCCTCTCGGTATTTGCCTCCATTATTTTAAGACCGGCAATTCGTTTGTAAATGTATCTCTTAACGGAGATTCTGTTAAGGTTTTTGATCACGGCAATGTAACGATATTTGAGGCATTAATGCAAATCGGCCTTGATAATCATGCGTTAAAACCAAGAAACGGTGATTCTTTGGAATTCACATTAAACGGAGAAGTTATGTCCGTAAAAGGTGAACTCGGAGAGTCCTGCAAAGTTTACCTTAATAACGAATTATCCGATTTATCGGCTGTGATTCGTGAAGGAGATGAGATTAAACTTATTCCTTCTACTAAGGGTGAAAAAGGCTCTGCAACGATAGCCCAAATTAATAAGGGCAATGCCAAAATCGGTATTTCAGTCAATAAGATGAATGTCAATCTTCCCTGTATATTCTCGGTTAATGGGAAAGCAGTCACAGATTCATATAAAATACAGACTAATGACAATATCGAAATTCTTGATTATATAACTGTTGAAAGAGCTCTTGAATTACTTGATATCAACGTAAAAGAAGGCCAGAGAGTTACAGTCAACGATTTGCCTGCGGAACTTGAAGCAAAAGTATATTCGGGCTACAGAGTAGATGTTATAAGCGAATAGTATTTCTTTTATGATTTTAAATATTTCTATTAAATTGGAAGGACTTAAACCCTGATGAGAATTGCTCCCATAGCGAGCGGAAGCAGCGGTAACTGCATATATGTCGGAGACGATAAGACGCATATTCTGATTGATGCCGGAATATCCGCGAAGAATATCGAAGAAGGCTTACATTCGCTTGATTTATCATTAGATGATATAGATGCAATATTAATTACTCACGAACATTCCGACCATATAAAAGGACTCGGAGTGCTTGAGAGAAAAAGAGAAATACCCATATACGCCTCACAGGGTACGATAGAAGGTATTTTATCCACGAAATCCCTCGGTTCTTTTAACAGGGACTGTTTTAAATCTTTAAGGGATTTGTCGCCTTTTACGATAAATGATTTTACGTTTAATCCTCATCCGGTCAGCCATGATGCAAACGAACCTGTTTGCTTTTCTTTTGAAAATGCTCATAAAAGAGCCGCTGTGGTAACCGACCTTGGATGCTATGACGACGAGCTTTTAAAGTCTCTCGGAAAACTTGATTTTATCTTTGCGGAAGCAAATCACGATGTCAGAATGCTTCAGTTAGGCCCTTATTCATATCCTCTGAAAAGAAGGATTTTATCTGACAGAGGGCATTTATCAAATGAAGCGAGCGGAAGATTCATTTCCAGGCTTTTAAATGATGATATAAAAAGCATCATGATAGGGCATTTAAGTGATAAAAACAACCTTCCGGACCTTGCTTA
>CAMYYF010000082.1:0-6175 GCA_947303375.1 uncultured Lachnospiraceae bacterium | reverse complement strand
AAAAATCCAATCGCTTTTTAAATGTTTATAAACTATTTTCTGTAATACTCTGCAATTTTCTTTACAGCGTGAATTACATCATCCGTATCACTTTCCGTTAATGTGGGATAAAGCGGAATACTCATGATTCCTTTATAAACTTCCTCGGCGTTCGGACAAAGACCTCCGCCGTATCCTAAATGTCTGTAATACGGGAAATAATATGTCGGAACATAATGAACCTGACACTGAACATTCTCTGCGCTCATGGCATCGAAGAATTCACGTCTTGTGCAGTTAAGTTTATCAAGTGCAAGTCTGATGATATATAAATGTCTGCAGGTGTCGGATTCGGGAATTTCCTTCTGAACGATTATCTCGGGAATATCCTTGAATGCCTCATCATATTTTTTTACGATAGCCTGTCTTTTGGCCTTAAAGTCTTCGAGTTTTGATAACTGACTAATAAGCATTGCTGCCTGGAAATCAGTCAGTCTGTAATTAAACCCAAGAGAAACCTGCTCATATACCCATATGCCTTCGTGAGGCGCATCTTCCATCAGCTCTTCGTCATGAGTGATTCCGTGTGTATGCGCAAGCACGAGTTTTTTATAAAACTCTTCGCTGTTTGTAGTTACAGCTCCGCCTTCACCGCATGTGATTGTTTTTACAGGGTGGAAGGAGAAGCATGTCATATCGGCGAGAGAACCGACTTTCTTTCCGTTATAAGCAGAACCGATTGCATGTGCGGCATCTTCGATAAAGATAAGATTGTATTCATCGCAGATGGCACGGATTTCTGCATTTTCCACACACTGGCCGGTAAAATCAACAGCTACGATTGCTTTGGTTTTGTCGGTTATTTTTTCTCTGATGCTTTTAGGATCGATATTGTATGTCTCGGGATTGATATCCGCGAACACGGGCGTTGCTCCGACATAAAGAATGCAGTTGGCACTTGCGGCAAATGTGAGCGGAGTAACGATAACTTCATCGCCTGCCTTTAATCCTGCCGCGATGCATGCGCAGTGAAGGGCGGCAGTACCGTTAGAAACCGCCACGGCATATTTTGCGCCCGTATACTCGGCTAACTTTTTTTCAAGCTCAGCCACTTTCGGACCGCAGGTTATATAATCGCTTGTTAAGACTTCGCTGACAGCTTTTACATCGTCTTCATCGACACACTGTCTTCCGTAATATATCTTTTTTTCTCTTACCGGCTTTCCGCCTAAAATCGCAAGTTCTTCCATGCATATTCTCCTGATATTTCATAGATTATAACTCTTAATAGATTATAATTTTAGTCTTGCATTAAGTCAAATTCTATATGTTTTGGGTATAAAAGATTCGCATTGAAAAAATAAACTGTTTTATCTGTCGATTGTAGCTGTTTTACATATTGTTAATCTGCAAATTACTGCGTTTCTTTTTTGATTTTTGCATGAGAAAATTGTAATGTGGAAACAATTTCTTTTATGATATAAATATAATTGTGTGAAAATGATTAAAAAGGGGAACGGAAAGGAGATGCTATGAGTGAAATCAATCAGACAACTAATGTAAAAGAAGTTAAACCCAAAAAGAAAAGGAAATTTATATTCCTGAAGGTTCTTTTAGGAATTGTATTGGGATTTGTATTACTGATTGCGGGTGTTATAGGCACTGTAAAACTGTGCAAACATCTGGGAGAAAAAAAGATGGATAAATTGCCGGTTTATCCGTTTGTTTTTGAAGCTGACAACTCTCCCAATTATGTGGTAGACGATTTCAAAGTTCAGAATTCTTATGACATAAACGGAAAAACCGTAAAAACAACATGGAAATCCTCGTCTTCGCTCGTGGAGATAGACTCGGACGGAAACGCGACTGTTACCAGACCCGAAGACATAAGCGGAACGGTTACGCTGACCGAAACTTACAGGAAATTCCTCGTTAAGGGCACCAGGACTTTTGATATTGTTTTAATCTCTGCCAACAGCATAAAAGAAGAGGACGTGAATGTAATAGATCTTGAAAGCGTCAAGAATGATACATATCCGTTTCCGATGCAGATACTGTTAAAAGATGATGGCGCTATTGATTTTGCATACGGAGAATTTGACAATCTCTTTGCATACACCAAAGAAGATGCTATCGCCATCGCAAATGCATACAAGGAACTTCTGGGAATTCCCGAGGAGGTTTCTTTCTACATAGACAAAGTTGTCGGCAATGATTTAAGAACATACAATCTGCAGATGTATACAGGCAATATTGCGCTTGTCGATCAGATTGTAACCATAGTAGTCGATGAAGATTACAGGGTTGTAAAAATTAATAACGGTTATGCGTTAACAGATGAAGAATTTGAACAGATAAAGAATCTGGACAGAGCCGCTTATGACGAAACTTTATTGGATTATATGTCTTCGAAGACATCGGATGAATATATATGCGGTTTTGATGGTGCGACCATAAGAAACGATACTCTTTGTCTGACATATCTTGTATCGTTCGATATTGTTGATAATCATTATGTCTATATTGACATTAATGAAAATAAAGTAATTGAAGATTTTTCGCTTATCTCAACGATTAATCCCAATGATTATAATACGGTGAGCGGAGTTTCGGGAAGAAATGAATTTGGAAGAAGAATTAATTTCACGGCTTCTCAGATGAAGAAGAAAGATTTTCATGGTGTAAGAAATTATGCATTATATGATCTTTCCAGAAACATTATAGTTTATGAAAAACCTGACAATGCTTTTTTGGCTGCCAATAGTATGAATAAACCATATGGGCAAACTCTTGAAACTAAAGTTACAGATGAAGCATACGAAGAATTTAATAAAGAGACTGGCTTTCCCAGATTTGTGGCCGATATATTTGTTTATTATGATAATTACGGAGAATTAGTTATCAACGAAAACGATTATTTTAGTGGAGATGATTTTAATTATCCCGTCGATGTGCAAACATATACTGGTTTTCAGACGGTTTATGATTTTTATTATAATAATCTCGGATATTACAGTTTTGATGGCAATGGAGCTCCGATAAACGTTCTAACAGAAGTAGATATGGGCGATGACAACGCCTTCTTTTCTCCGATTACTATAATTTTCGGGATTGGAAAAACAAATGATTATGATAAAACATATGCAACTAAACTGGAAGCGATTGGGCATGAGTATATGCATGCGGTTTTTTATGCAAACTCGAGAATTTTTAGCGGTGGAAAAGAACTTGGATCTATTAATGAGGGGTTTGCAGATGTTTTTGGTATTATTTTAGCAAAAAAACAGGGCGATAATAATAACTGGACCGTTGGAGAGATGAAATGTAAGGATGGTTCAACAGAGATTCTCCGCGATGTAAAAAACTATAATAATGATTTGGTAGAAGACGGAATAAAGTTTCCTGAAAAATATTATGGAGATAACTGGGAAGATATTTCAAAAAGTAAGTATGATGCTCACATCAACAGTGTTCTGATATCGCATATTGCATATGAAATGAGCGAATCCAAGTACTTTTTCACTGATGATGTGCTTAAGGTATATATTACTGCTTCACAAATGGGATTTTCTTCCAATGCCACTTTCGTTGATGCCAGAAGAAATATTTTACAGGCGATTGATCAATTGGGATTTTCTGCGGAAGCGTACAATTTCGTTGCAGACAAATTTGATGAGGAAGAGATTTTTGATGATACTTTTGTTAAAAAAGATGTTCCGGAAAAGAACAACTCAAAAAATCCCAATTTCCTTTATACTGCAGGAAAAGCCATAGACGGAGACCTTCTCTGGGACAACAATGAGAAACGTGAATACATTGCGGCTTATTCCATTTTAGGTTCGATTTTCGGCGATGCAAAAATATATATTATTACAAAATCAACCGGAGCAACGCAGGAAGAAATAGACGAGGCAAGCCAGACACTCACTGAAACATTTAACGGAAGACTGCTTTCCGAAACCGAGTTTTTCCAAAATAAAACCATAGTACTCGAATACGTGGAATATCCGTCCTTCACTTACGAGTTTGCCAAGAAGTTCCTTTTGTTAAGCCAGCAACAAATGAGAGATAAGGCAGCTTCTGTTTTCAATGATAATTCATCTTCCACAGTTCAAAAAATACTGGATGTAATTATGTCTCTAATTTTCAGAGTTGATATCATGGAAGATACGCCATATCATTTTTTCAGTCAATTAATGGATATGGAATAAAAAAATAAGTTGCGAAATATCAGGTGATATGGGCCGGGGGTCTTACCCTCGGCCCAGCACTTTTATTAGGTCTGTTTTTATGGATAAAATCGCAAGAATATGGTATAATACACTTAACTATATAAAGAATTAAAAATCACTGACGGAGGAAAAATGAAGGGAATTATTTTAGCAGGCGGTTCGGGAACAAGACTTTATCCTTTGACAAAAGCGATTTCAAAGCAGATTATGCCGGTTTATGACAAGCCGATGATTTATTATCCGCTTTCAATACTGATGCTCGCAGGTATCAGAGATATTCTTATAATATCCACACCGAGAGACCTGCCTGTTTTTAAAGATTTATTTGGCGACGGTTCACAGTTAGGCCTTAATATGAATTATGCGATTCAGGAAACACCCAGAGGCCTTGCTGATGCATTTATAGTCGGAGAAGAATTTATCGGAGACGATTCTGTTGCTTTGATTTTGGGAGATAATATCTTTTATGGTCAGAGCTTTTCAAAGGTTTTAAGAGAAGTTGCCGAAAGAAAAGACTGCGCAACCATCTTCGGATACTATGTAAGGGATCCGAGAGAATACGGCGTTGTAGAGTTCGATGAGAACGGTAAGGCAATTTCGATTGAAGAAAAGCCCGAACATCCGAAGAGCAATTATGCAGTTCCGGGACTTTACTTTTATGATAACGACGTAGTTGAAATCGCAAAGAACGTTAAGCCTTCGGCACGCGGTGAGATAGAGATTACAAGTGTTAACAACGAATATTTAAGAAGGGGCAAGCTTTATGTGGAGACATTAGGACGCGGCTTTGCATGGCTTGATACCGGAAACCACGATGCGCTTTTGGATGCTTCGGATTTCGTTGCCGCATTCCAGAAGAGACAGGGTTTATACATTTCCTGCATAGAGGAAATTGCATTTAAGAGGGGCTTCATAAACAAAGAGCAGCTTCTTGCACTCGCAGAGCCTCTTATGAAAACCGCCTACGGACAGTATCTCGTAGAGGTTGCTAACGGACTATAATTAATTACTATAAAGGATTTAGGTGAAGAAAAATGGGCAAATTCAGTGTGGAAACATGCGAAATTGAAGGACTTAAGGTAATCACTCCTACAGCCTTCGGAGACCGGAGAGGATATTTTATGGAGTCCTATCAGGCGAACGATTTTAAGGAAATGGGTATTGATACCGTTTTCGTTCAGGACAACCAGTCATCCTCAACCAAGGGAGTGTTAAGGGGAATGCATTACCAGATTAATTACCCGCAGGATAAATTAGTCAGAGTAATTTCCGGCGAAGTTTACGATGCGGTAGTTGATTTAAGAAAGGGTTCGCCGACATACGGCAAATCTTTCGGAGTTGTTTTATCCGCCGAAAACAGAAAGCAGCTCTTTATACCGAAGGGTTTTGCGCACGGATTTCTGGTACTTTCCGATACGGCTGAATTCTTCTATAAAGTGAGTGACTTTTATCATCCCAACGATGAAGGCGGACTGGTGTGGAACGATCCCGAGGTCGGGATTGACTGGCCGGTTAAGGACGAGGCATTATTAAACATCATAGAGAGAGACAGGAACTGGCCAAAACTAAGTGAATTATAAAAAAGAAGGTGTAATTCAGGTATGGCACAAAATTTCAAAAAGGCAGTGCAGAACGCTTTGCTGATGCCGAGAAAAAAACAATATGAAAAAGATTACATTCGTCTTCTGAAAGAATACGAAGATCAGAGTCTTGCGGTTTTTAACTACGTCTCCTCAAAAGAGGTCGAAGAAGAGACTGCGAAGGTGGTCGAAAGACTGAGTATGGAAACTTTGGTAAAGAATCTTAAAAACCATGTTGTTTATGATGAGTCAAGATTCTATATCATTTATGATCCTACCTTCGGAATCTTACGAAAAGAGAGCGAGCGCCTGATTTACGAATATCTTTTGGATAATCCTTACGCAGTACTAATCTACGGCGATGAGGATTATTTTGCATTATCC
>CAMYYF010000081.1:0-6277 GCA_947303375.1 uncultured Lachnospiraceae bacterium | reverse complement strand
GCTGTTTCTTCGGGCTCGCCTTCAACCGTACCGATAAATACGTTCTCAAATCCGAGTTCGTTCATCTGTGTCTGCATCTGGCTGTAAGAAATCTTTGCTGCATGTGATGTACCATGTCCCATGAGTACAAGTGCAATGCCGGCTTCCTGCATATCTTTTACGCTGTCAAATCCTGCTTCCTTTGCTGCTGCATTTGCTACTGCTTCAGCTACAGCCTTCTTGTCTGCATTGATTACTGTTGCATCGTTTCCAACTTCACCGAGAAGAGGCTCTGCAACCTTTACGCTTTCAAACTTGTCTTCGTAAGCTTCGAGAGCTTCGATTAACTCATCATATTCTGCACCGTGCATAAGATGTGTGGGCTGAACCACAAGATTCTTTACACCGTTGTTAACGGCTCTCTCAAGGGCCTGATCTACATTATCTATAAACTCTTCATCTCTTGCCTGAACATGGTTGATGATAATCTGAGCTGTAAATGCTCTTCTTACAGACCAGTCAGGATAAGCTTCTGCAAGCGCATCTTCGATACCCTTAATATCGTTTGCTCTGGAATCATTGAAAGATGTACCAAAGCTTACAACAAGGATTTCGTTCTCACCGATTTCATCCTGGTTTCTGGGATCATCCAGAGAAGCATCACCTGTATCTCTTCCGAAGTAATCGGGATCTGCATCTTCGCCTTCTACAAGTTCCTTCTGCTCGTCTGTAAGTGCGTCCCATGCTTCCTTTGCAGCCTTGCACTGAGCATCTGTCTCATCTGTTCTTGCCTGAACATATATTGCATCGATTAATTCGGCAACTTCATCTGCTTTCATCTGATCTGTCTCCTCTTCGACAATCGCTCCGTCTTCATCGACAGTGGGGAATGCATTAAGAAGATCGTCTACTGCTTTGTCGAGATCTTCCTGCAAAGCCTCACCCTCTTGTTCGGCGTTTTCCTTTGCCTCTTCAATCTCCTGCTGTGTTTCCTGAACGATGCTGTTGGTTAAGTTACAGCCTGAAAGGCAGACAGCAATCATTGTACCTGCGGTAATAAGTGATAAAAATTTTTTTCTCATTTTTCCTCCATAGACTTAAAGTCTTGTTGTATTATTAAACCCCGAAATACAAAAAACCTCTATCACAACGATAAAGGCCTGCAAAAAAGAACATGAGAAAAGCGGGTAAAAGAATTACCCATTCCTTTTTCGTACAGCCAGTTACTCGTGGCTCGGGGAAATTCCCCGCGTACAGCGAAAGGCAGGTCTCCCGACTGATACATCTGCATTTATGCCGCCTTCCCGCGTTACCAGTGGCATATTGGCATAAACTCCGCAATTACGGTGACGAGTTCGCACAGGACTTGCACCTGTTTCCCTTTTCACCAAAGCCGACTGAGGTCGCTTTGACACCTTCCGTTTCATATTCAATTCGCCATATTTTACCACAATACAGGGCTTTTTGCAATAAAAAAGAGCCAGGCACACTGCGTGAGCCTGGCTCTTCATCGGTGCCTGGCTCGCATAGCGTGCCTGGCACCAAATTATTCTTATTTGATAACCTTTATCCAGCCTTCGGGAGCTTCGATTTCGCATCTCTGAATGCCTGTAAGTGTATCGTAAATCTTCTTTGTCCAGGGACCCATTTCTTCCATGCCTGAAGGGAAGCAGATTTCCTTGCCGTGGTCGTAAATCTTGCCAACGGGTGATACAACTGCTGCCGTTCCGCAAAGACCGCATTCTGCGAAGTCTTTTACTTCATCGAAGAATACTTCTCTGTGTTCAACCTTCATGCCGAGATACTTCTCTGCAACATAGCAGATACTTCTTCTGGTGATTGAAGGAAGGATTGAATCAGACTTGGGTGTAACAAGTGTGCCGTCCTTTGTAATGAAGATGAAGTTTGCACCGCCTGTTTCCTCAACCTTTGTTCTGGTTCTGGGATCAAGATACATATTCTCAGCAAATCCTTCTCTGTGAGCTGTCTGGATTGCGTGAAGGCTCATTGCATAGTTAAGACCTGCTTTGATATGGCCTGTACCGTTGGGTGCGGCTCTGTCAAAATCAGAAACCTTGATGGTAATAGGCTTTGCACCGCCCTTGAAGTAAGGACCTACAGGTGTAACAAGAATTCTGAATTCATACTCGTCAGCGGGCTTAACACCGATAACAGGGTTTGAACCGAACATAAAAGGTCTTAAGTAAAGACTTGCGCCTGTTCCGTAAGGAGGAACGAAATCCTTGTTGGCTGCGATAACCTTTTCGCATGCTTCAACGAATTTATCCTTCGGGAAAGGAGGCATTTCAAGTCTTAAAGCAGAATCATACATTCTTTCTGCGTTCATATCAGGTCTGAAGCAAACGATATCGCCGTTCTTGGTATAATATGCCTTAAGTCCTTCGAAACATGACTGTGAATACTGAAATACGCATGCACATTCGTTAAGTACTATATTAGAATCGGTGACGAGCGCGCCGTCATCCCACTTTCCGTCTTTAAACTTTGAAACATATCGATAAGCACATTCGATATATCCAAATCCAAGTTCTTCCCATTTGATAGTCTTAGGATCGATCATTTTACTATCTCCTTTCATAAATTAAATTTTCTATTCATTATACACTTTAATAATAAAATGTAAATCCTTAAAATTATTTATTCTTCGGACTTTTTATCGTCTTTTCCTTCTTCGGGCTTCTCTAAAGGTTTGCCGTCCGGAGTCTGTAAAACAGCCGAATCATCAATGTCTTCGGGTTTTACTCCGAGGAACACTCTCTTAATCTCGTTGACTGTCTCTTTGTTGACATAGCAGCCGAGAGCATAATCTTTGGAAATGTTGATGCCGACATCAAAAATATCGGTGAATTTTTCGAGCTTCTGTGAAAAAGCTGACCACTCTTCATCATACATTCCGCGCAGTCTCTTCATATCGGTGAAAAGAAATACAAGGTTTCTTGTGTTCTTTCCTACCATAATGGGGAAACGGAGTTTCTTTAATTCCATACCGTTTGAATCTTTTAAATCCTCCGGTACATCTTCGTTGTTTACCGTCTCGCCTTCTTCCACGACCTTGGCGGGAATAACGAAATCAGCCTTCATGGCTTCCGTTGCAAAGAATCTGTAGTAAATCTTTGCCACCATCTTTTCCGCATCGGTCGAAGGATTGGCAATCTGGCTTCTTAAAAGCATCCATCTTACCAGATTGGGATTGGTAACGGGGATTTCGTTTTTCTTCATGCCGTAGTAATTGGGCTTCGGAATTATATTTTCGGCACCGATGGCACATACTTCAAAGTTAACTCTGACTCCCATTGCACCATTTAAATAAAACGCGTCAAAAAGGAAATCCTTTATGCCTGTACCGTTCTCACCGTTTTCAATCTTTCTGATCTCAAACAAATCTGAAGGAAAATGCTTTTCTCCCATTTCCTTGTAGGGTTTGGAGAATATATGAATTTCAGGGGGTGAACAAACATAATCGTCTTTGAATTTGTTTGTTCTTGAGAACATATAAGGCTCGCCTGTACGCTTGCTGATTACCGCATATATTTCGTCCGCAGCAAGGATCTTTTTGCCCAAAGAACGTGAGATAACGCCGATTTTTCTTCTGAAATCGTTTATCTCTTCCTTGGTGAATCCGCCTTCTTTTTTCTCATGAAGTTTGATGAAAATTCTCCAGCTTTCCGCACAGTCCGTGATACTCATGATTGAAAGTTCGGTCTCGTAGATTTCGAGATCTCTTCTGCCTACATATGAATCACCGATGGCTGTTACATAAGCTATGTGAATTTCTTCTTCCGAAGCATTTTCGCTGTGGATGACAGAACCGGGCTTGATGTTCTCGGATAAACCGTCGCGAACTCTGACCGCAACAAAGCAGTCCGTTGCTTCCGCTGCCTCTTTGCCTTCGATTTCGAGAGCAACGACGCTTGATACTACAAGCTCGTCATCATCGTCACCGTAGTTGGTGATGAAAATCTTGTCACCTCTTTTAAGAGTTCCCTTAACCCTGCCCACAACAGCAACGTCGGTGGCGGAGTTTTTGAGTTCAAACTTGTCGAGAACTCCGTATACAAATTTGTTTTCGTTAGTGGTATTACTCATTACTGCCTCTGTTTATTCTTTTTTATTTTTTGAACTTCCCTTGAGTACGATATTTGTAACGATACCAAGGATAAGTGCACAAGCAACTTCGGTAATTTCAATGTTGCCGAAATTAAGAACCAGTCCGCCGATACCTGCGATAAGGATTACAGATACGGTGAAAAGGTTTCTGTTGTCTTCAAGATCGGTTTTCTGAATCATCTTAAGACCGGATACAGCGATGAAGCCGTAGAGGGCTACACATACACCACCCATTACACAGTTAGGGATGGTTGCAAGGAATGTTACGAAAGGAGATACGAATGATGCAACGATAGCCATGATGGCCGTAACAAGAATCGTAACAACCGATGCGTTACCCGAGATAGCTACACAGCCGACTGATTCGCCGTATGTTGTGTTGGGACATCCGCCGAAGAATGCGCCAACCATTGATCCGACACCGTCACCGAGGAGGGTGTTGTGAAGACCGGGATCCTTAAGAAGATCTTTTTCGATGATTGAAGAAAGGTTCTTATGGTCTGCGATATGCTCTGCAAATACTACGAATGCAACGGGAACATATGCGATAAGAATCTTAACTATATAAGCGCCCATGTTGCCGACTTCGCCGTAGTTGTATGCGCCGCCGAAGAACGCTTTTACAAATGTAAAATCAGGATACCACTGCATACGTGAGAATGCTGTGAAATCAATAATCTGAAGTGAAACCTCGCCCTGTGCGAGACCAACGAGTGTAAATACAGCTGCTACAGCATAGCCTGCAACGATACCGATGATAAAAGGAATCATCTTCATCATTTTCTTGCCGTATACCGAGCAGATCATTGTTACGAACAGTGTTACGAGACCGCATACAAGGCAGACATACATGTTGGCTGTAGATACGAAATTACCTGCTTCATCTACATATCCGACTTTACCTTTGAATAAATCACCTACAGCATTTCCTGCAAGCGAAAGTCCGATGATTGCTACGGTAGGTCCGATAACTACAGCGGGCATGAGTTTGTTGATCCAGTCAACACCTGCAAACTTAACAATAATTGCGAGAACTACATATACAAGTCCGGCAAATGCGGCACCAAGGATAAGTCCCAAATATCCGAGTGACATTGAAACGCCGCCTGCAAAAGCTGCAAACATCGATCCGATGAAAGCAAATGAAGAACCGAGGAAAACAGGGCTCTTAAATCTTGTGAACAAGAGATAAACAATTGTTCCGACACCGGCACCGAAAAGTGCGGCCGATGAAGACATGCCGTTTCCGATAATGGCAGGTACGGCAATTGTCGCAGCAAGAATAGCAAGTAACTGCTGAAGTGCGAAAACTAATACCTGTCCGAATTTTGGTTTGTCGTTAACCTGATAAGTAAGTTTCATGGTGTACCCCCTCAATTAAAATATTTTTATAAATTTCTGCCGTGGCAGTTTTTGTACTTTTTACCCGATCCGCAAGGGCAGGGAGAGTTGGGATAAATCTTGTCTTCCGTTCTTCTCTTGGGTCCTTTGACAACAGTGTCGTCCTTGTTGGTACCCGTTACCTGAGCCACCTGTTCACGTTCGATCTTCTTTTCGACAACCACATGCATCATCATGAATACCGTCTGTTCCTTGATGGCTTCGGTCATTGCATCGAACATGTCAAAACCGGTCATTCTGTATTCGACCTTAGGATCCTTCTGTGCATAGGCAACCATTCCGATACCCTGCTTTAACTGCTCCATATCATCGATATGATTCATCCATTTCTGGTCGATAGCTTTTAAAAGTACAATACGTTCGGTCTCACGCGCAATCTCGGGATCGGGGAACTGTGCTTCCTTTTCCTCGTAAAGCTTTACAGCTTCTTCCTTTAACATCTGCTTAAGCGCGTTTTTCTTAAGACCTTTAACTTTTTCGGGAGTAAGAGGTTCAAGAGGAACAACCGCACGAAGTGCCATGTTGAGTTCGTTCAAATCCCAGTCTTCCCATGAGGAATCCTCGCCGAGTGAAGAATCAACCGCATTTTCGACTACATCGATAACCCATTTGTAAATGGTGTCTCTCATGCTGTCGCCGTTAAGCACACGGTTTCTTTCGGCATAGATGATTTCTCTCTGATCGTTGTTAACCTGGTCATATTCGAGAAGTGCTTTTCTGATACCGAAGTTGTTGTTCTCTATTCTCTTCTGTGCGTTTTCAACCGCAC